>NZ_JBZUUL010000008.1:0-32972 GCF_058819085.1 Faecalicatena sp. | reverse complement strand
ATTTTTTACTATAAATTTATTTTCTAATTCATCTTCTTTCTTTTGTCCTGATGAAGAGTCCGAATCATTCTGATATACTGTATACCGTATTACTTCTCCATCAAAAATATAAAATATAAGAGCTCTCCCTTGTTTTACATCTATAGTACACTTATCAAAATTCATATTTTCTGGAATATATCCCATGTGTACTGGTAATATTCCTAGCTTTTCTCTTATTTCTCTATATGCTGTCACCTCATCTCCATCCTCTGATTCTTTTATATCCATATCTTTTACATTTGTTACTTCCATAGGTTCTCCACCATGAATTCTCTCCCACAAAACTTTCAAATATGACTTACTCCCCACGCTAGTCATACCCGTCCCAAGCACTAGAACTAACACTGCTGCCAATGCAATAACAAGCTTTTTCTTCCGAGGCATACGAAATATTCTGCCTTTATCCGTTTTTCCCACCTTTCCGCTTTTGTCTCTGTTAAGGTGAGCATGATACTTTGGATTCACCTCAAAAAGTTCCTTCTCTTCTGTATTTTTCTTTTTTAATAACTCTCTTCCGAGGCGCAGTGCTTCCAAATCTTCCTCTGAAAGGCGAACTACATTGCCATCATTTGTATGTACAGAAAAATCCGGCACAAGTTCCTCTGAGAGTTCTTCTGCCGCGCCATCAGCTGTAATATTCCTCTTTTCATGCACCTTTGCATTTTTCTTTTCATAACTGTGGATCTTAGCCAGAAGGGATGCCTCCATCTCATCCGACACTTCGATATCTTTAAGGTCGGGATTCCTCGCAATCTCTTCTTCTATCCTTCTGGCCTCATTTTCCATCTCTTCCTTCAATGATAGTCTCTTGTTTTGTTCCATGCTTGTTCCCCTTATTTTTGGCTACTACTTTTTCTTGACTTTTTATTAAATAAGTTTAATATGAAATTATATGTGTTTTTTCGGTTATATGCAACTATGACTTAACACTTTATCAACAATCGTATATTTCAAGTTTGGAGGTTTTATATTTATGAAACGAATTATACTCACCGGCGGTGGTACAGCCGGGCATGTCACCCCCAATATTGCCCTGATCCCCCGTCTGAGGGAATTAGGCTATGATATCCAATACATAGGATCTTATAATGGGATTGAAAAGGAATTGATCGAACCTTTCGGAATCCCTTACCATGGCATTTCTTCCGGCAAACTGCGCCGCTATTTCAGTGTACAGAATTTTACAGACCCTTTCCGTGTGATCAAAGGTTTTGGTGAGGCTCACTCAATAATTAAAGAATTAAAGCCTGATGTTATTTTTTCAAAAGGTGGTTTCGTATCTGTACCGGTTGTCCTGGCTGGTAAACGTTGTAAAGTTCCTACAATAATCCATGAATCAGACATGACACCGGGACTGGCTAATAAAATTGCCATTCCTTCTGCTAGTAAGGTCTGCTGTAATTTCCCAGAGACCCTGGAGTCTCTTCCGTCAGAGAAGGCTGTCCTGACAGGATCACCCATCCGGCAGGAACTGCTGTCCGGCAACAAGATTGCTGCTATGGACATGTGTGGTTTTTCTGCTGATAAGCCAGTTATCCTTGTTATTGGAGGAAGTCTTGGCTCTGTGGCTGTTAATAATGCTGTCCGCCTTGCCCTGCCTGAACTTCTGGAGCATTTCCAAATCGTTCATCTATGCGGCAAAGGTAAAGTCGATGATTCTCTGAACAGCATGAAAGGTTACGCTCAGTTCGAATATATCAAGAATGAACTTCGGGATATATTCGCTCTCGCTGATATTGTAATCTCAAGGGCTGGTGCAAATGCGATCTGTGAACTACTTGCATTGAGAAAACCTAATCTTCTGATCCCCCTTTCTGCAAATGCCAGTCGCGGAGACCAGATTTTAAATGCCCGTTCCTTTGAACGTCAGGGCTTTAGTATGGTATTGGAAGAAGAAGAACTCACAAAGGAGTCTCTCCTTGAGGCAGTACAAAAGCTTTATGAGAACCGCGGTAAATATATGGACGCTATGCGCGATTCCAGGCAACAGGATTCTATTGATACTATTGTTGGGCTGATAGAAGAAATCCGTACGAAATAAATTCCGGTTTGTCATGAATTTAAGAAACAGGTGTCGAAAAGACACCTGTTTTTTATAACCGGTTCAATTCGTCATACTCAACACCAAATGTTTTCTTTATCCAGTCCTTGGCTCTATGTAACAAACTATGCAGCACTTCAACACTTACTCCCATTTGTTCAGCAACCTTAGTCTGTGGGATCTCTAAATAATATGACAGTGTTATCGCCTCATACCATCTACGGTTTCTCATCATCAATGCTTCAAATATACGTTCATGAAGATCTGTACGGTCCAGTTCCAAAAGTTCTTTCATCACTTCATCTTCTGCACTCTCAACCATGTCCTGAATTACGGAATCATCAGTAACCCCATTATCAAGTACCTCATGTTTTATTTTCTTCTTGTAGTTTAAAGCATAATTCTTAGCAGTAGTAAACAGCCATGATTTAATATTGCTGTGATTCATATCATCATAAAATATATAGAGTTGGAGAAAAGTATTTTGAGTAATATCCTCTGCTACATCACGATTACCTGAATAAGTATATGCCGCCTT
Source organism: Faecalicatena sp. (assembly GCF_058819085.1). Lineage (NCBI taxonomy): Bacteria > Bacillati > Bacillota > Clostridia > Lachnospirales > Lachnospiraceae > Faecalicatena > Faecalicatena sp. The sequence goes on along the minus strand of NZ_JBZUUL010000008.1, from coordinate 30,351 downwards.
CAAGACAAGATTTTTATATTTTCCATAAATCTCATCAAATTCACGATTTTCAGTCAACATTTCTTCTCCGGCTTTAATTTAATTTTCCCAATATTTCTTCTTTATCAGCTTCTGAAAGTTCGCCCATCTTCCAGCCCAGTCCTACACCATCGCCCTTGTATCTCGGGATCAGATGCATATGAAAATGAAAGACAGTCTGCCCTGCTGCCTCTTCATTGTTCTGTACAATATTATATCCATCACACCCAAGCACATCTTTAAGCTTTAATACCATCTTCTTGGCCAATACCATTGCTTTAGCTGCCAGAGTCTCATCCAGATCATACAGATTCCGGTAATGCTCTTTTGGAATGATCAGTGCATGTCCTTTTGATGCCGGGCTCAGATCCAATATCACACGGAAGTCATTATCCTCATAAAGCGTTGATGATGGGATCTCACCGGATGCCAACTTACAAAAAATGCAGTTATCGTCTTTCATAGCATTTCCTCATTTCTTTTAATTATTTATTAGTAGTATATCCTATTTTTTACCAAATGAGAAGGGGTATTTCTCGACGGAATGCTGTCGAAACTTGTCTGCCAGATTTTGTTGAACACCAGTATCCATCGTGCTAGACTACAATTAAGGTATACCAAATGGGATACCCTGACACATGCCCTGACAGGCAAATCCGTAATAAATTACGGTATAAAATTGTACCCAATGGGCAAATAAGCTATACCATTAAAGGAGGGACTTAAGATAATGCTACATAATATTGACATCAATAAGATGAATGCGCTTATGGAGGAAAATTATGACGCAAAACAAATCATCACCCAGCTGCTCGACAACCACCATGAGACGGTATCAACGATTGCACATGAAGTACGCAATCCGCTTACACTCATTTCATCTTCGCTTCAAGTCATGGAAATACAACATCCCGAAGTCAAAGATTTTCCGCATTGGAAACAGACTACCGAGGATATTGAGTTTGTGTGTCAGCTTTTAAACGAACTGTCAACCTTTAACAATGGCGATACACTTCATTATTCTGTATTTTCCATTGAACGGCTTCTAAAAAACATTGCCGTCTCTTTTGCAATTTCTTTAGACTCCGAAGATTCGGATATCGAATTTACTTCTGAAATTCCCTCCGGCCTGGGCGACTTCACAGGTGACAAAATGAAATTAGAGGAAGTGTTCCTCAATCTTCTGAAAAATGCAAGGGAAGCCGTTACAGATGAGGGCAATATCCGTTTAACAGCAAGCCGTAATCATGATACACTGACGATCCAATGTGTGGATACAGGGTGCGGCATTTCCGACGAGATTATCGATTATATCTTCGAACCGTTTAAAACATACAAAGAAGGCGGGACAGGACTTGGCCTGTCGCTTTCAAAAAAGATCATTGAATCACACGGCGGATCTATCTCTGTTGAATCCAAAGTGGATGAAGGCTCTACGTTTACAATAAAGCTTCCGATCTAGCAGCAGAATATCTCCGTAAAACCAGACCATCTCAGTGATCTAACGGTATATCAAAGCCGCCGTTATAAATCCGCAGACGAGTCCGCCTATGTGCGCTGCATTATCTACCCCTGAGCTTGTAATTCCAAAGTACAGGCTCAGGGCAACCATAAACAGGATTCCCCTGTTTGTGATCCGGCCTGCCCTGCCATGATTTTTAAGCACAACACATACCATTGCACCCATAAGCCCAAAAATTGCACCGGAAGCACCGGCTGAAACAACCAGCTCATCTGCTTTTGCATTCATATATAAAGACAAAAGATTCCCACCCAGTCCTGATATGAAATAAATGATCAGGAATCTCACTTTACCTGTCTCCATTTCCAGATTCCATCCTAATGCTCCTAACATCACCATATTATTGAGCAGATGGCTGATTCCGAAATGCAGAAACAGACTGGTAAAAATTCTATAATATTCATGTCCCTCCACAATATATGGCTGGTACATGGCCCCATGCTCCAGCATAAACATGCTGTCTTCCGTCATCCCGATAAAAGAAAGGATGAAAAACACCGCTACATTTACCACGATCAATGCTGTTGTACAAACCGCTTTTTTATTATCTTCCAATGGAATACTCCTTTACATATCGTATGATACATATTATAAAGGTTGATCATCCTGCTGTCCATCGGTTTCTAATATCAGATCCCGCCAATTTCCCCAGCGGCTTTTTTTCAGTTTATCAGTGGCTTTTTTCCATGGCTTCCAATGCCCGCCTATCTCCCGAATCGTTTCCACATCAGGAGTCTGCACATATTCCTCCTCTTCCAGTGAGAAAAGGTGGTCATCAGAGATCCCTCCCTTTTCTTCCATCATTTCCGTCACCTCTCCACCTCTTCTTTTTTCTTCATGCTCCCGGTATTCATTCATGATCTTCTCCAGATCATAATTTTCCTGCAGTGTGGCCTTATGAATCTCATAGGCCAGAAGGATCCCTTCTGTTTCTTCATAGTCGAGCTTTTTCACGAAGTATTCTGTTATAACATGAAAAGCTTCACAAAGCGGCTTTTTCCGCGCCGGGAGATAACAAAAATGCCATGTACCGTTTCCAAAGAACATAAACTCCGGATAAAGCAGCAGACTGTCCGGGCTGAGCATATAACGTCTGAGAGACTTGACCACCTCCATCAGACGGTTTACAAAAAGAATCATATCGTCCCGCTTTATAGGTGCTGTCTCAAACATTGTTTTCATTGAGATCATCCCTGTCACCATATAACTATACCTGCTTTTCTGGTCTATCCCGCACCCTGTAATATCCAGCAGGCCTGGAATATCATTCTCTGTGAGCATATGGATCTGGTAATCTTCCTCATATCCCTGGGGCAGATCTATATGCAGACAGACCTTGTTTAGTTCTTTTTCATATCCTGTTTTCATTTTCATCTTCTACTCCTTTCCTCCCGCTGCGCCCCCTATAGATTCTAACTGTCTCTTTTTCCTGATCTTGTCTTCCGGCTTTGGGATCACAGCTTTCTGGAAGACTGAAACACGCATCCAGCCTTTTCCTGCGTGGACAGATACCTCGATAGATTTCTTATCCTGATTGGTCTCAACCCCTGAAAGCCTTAGTAATACCAGTTTCCCGTTTACCCTTTCCCTAAAGAAACTCTGCAGATCTACATCCTCTTTTCCTTTTTGTCTTGCCATCTGCGCTCCTACAACTGCCGTTTCCGCCGCTGCGCCGTTCAGGATATTTTTATCGTGATAATAAAAAACTGTATAGACCACAAGCAGAAAGATCATAAGGACAACCGGCAGTATATACGCCATTTCAATTGTGATACTGCCTCTGACCTCTGTATACCTATCTTTTTTACTCCACAAAATTCTTTTTGCCCGGTCTTTCGTATAATGATTCATTTAAAATCCTCCAAGACATACCCATATAGCATAAGAGATGCATAAAAAAGGTACGAATGGATATCCTGTACTCCGGTTAAATCTGTGAACACACAAGGCAAATATGGCAAAAACAGCTGACAGCAGAAATGCCAGTACCAGAACCCCCAGAAGATTCCAAAATCCCAGATAAATCCCCAGGATTAAAATCAGGATACTGTCGCCATATCCAAATCCCTCCTCTGTCACTTTGCTGACTCCGCTAAACACAAGCCCTACGGCCGCTCCCGCCAGCGCCAGGACAATAGGGATCTTATCCTGATAAACACATAATATTCCCGCAGCAATTCCACCGGCAGCCAGAATCCATACCGGCAGCCGCCGTACCCGGATATCTATGACAGAAAGCATACATAAATAAACACCGCACCCTAATTGACTTATTTCGAACATCTGCTGCATCCTCCTAACATACTTACTTCTGACTTCTTAACTGCATAGACCGTTCTCTTAAGTCCGCTGCAGTTCAGAGAGTTATGATACTTTCCTCCCGTATTCGTTACATATACTCCTGCCATTGTATTTCCATGTACGCACTTGTCACATTTGTGATATCTTCCTCCATCTTCATTCCGAATCCCTGACAGGTTTGATGCCGGCACAAAACGTATAGACAGCTGTAAATAGGTACACTGGTAATCTTCATGATAAACGAAACCATTGTCTGTAATATAAACGATCTGCTCCTCCTGTGAATCACCTTCCCGTTTTGAATACCCGTTCCAGCCCTTCACTTTCATGGTTTCTTTGAACTTCGCTGTTAACCTTGTAAACTTAGGGAATGGAAGCTTAACGGTATATTCCACAGTAACATGGATTTCTCCTGTCAGAATAGACATGTAGGTCTTGCCACAGTGAATGCCGGAGCTTCCTCCCGCCAATATACTCCTTTCCACTCTTTCTGATCCGATATTATTTACAATATCACTTTTCAGCTTTATAATATTCACAGCAGGCAGCATTACTACGTCTTGTGCCGCAGTCTTAGCCGCACTTTGAACCGCCGAACGGATACTCATCCGTATGGACTGGATCTCTAACAGATAGACCAGACTCAGCACTGCAAATAGAAATATGGGGATCGTCAATGCCGCCTCCACTGTTACACTTGCTTTTGAACCCAATATAGATGCCCTTTCCTTGTTCGAGTTGGTTAGGGTAAAACTTGTATGTTTCATCGCAGTCATAATTTTCCTTTCGTAGATTTTTTATATGGGATCTATCACTCTTCCGGTAGGGAGCCCGGAAGTTATAGAAGAAAGGGCATCTATACTGGGTTCAAATCGCATTCTATATCGTTTCATATCCAAAGTATGCCGGAAATTCATAAGTCAGCCCCTCCCGTATGACCGCCTTATTCTGAAGTCTTAATTTTACAACACAGGAATCAATACGAAAGTCGGGATTCCCCTTTTCCAGCTTCAGGTTTTGTTCGATCCGGTCCAGCGCCTTCATTGTCAATGTGTTTTCATCCTTCAAAAACAGAAGAATTCTCAGATAATCAGTATAAGTAAGTCCGCCTTCCACATCCATTCCATCCTGTACATCCTCCCCCGTTCCAAGGGTCATAAGAGAGGACAAGGATAACTGCCAATTCTCACTGTTCTTGATGAGCGCCGTCTTTTTCCCTGACATGAGGGCTCTCAGGTCTACAATACTTTCACCGAACGCCCATGCAGCGATCAGTACCTGTTTTACGATTTCCGCGACCGCCGGAAGTGCTGCCAGTGTTGACAAAGTGAGAGCCAATGTCTCTGCCTCTGCCTGCTTTGCCGTATCCGTCTGGAGGTACAGATAATTAATTCCAAACCGCACACCAAGCAGTTTTTTCACCGCTGACTCTAAATTTTCCATATCCGACGCCTTTTCACCGATCATATACTCGATCTCATAAGATAAGCTTCGATTTTCTCCTTTTGCCTCTACTGCATTACTAAACTTTTTTAGCAGATACTCATGGAATAACAGACGTTCCTCCAACCCATCCATCCCCTGACGGGTATAAAAACTGCCTCTTCCGCTTCTTAGCTGTCTGCCTCCCGGCTGTTCCCCCGGTACGATCTGCTTATTAGAAACCTGGTACCCCTCAGGCAGGACTAAGTTCAGGATATTGGACTGTTTCAGATCTGCTACATTGGGAAGAGGATTCTCTTCTGCCGGCAGCATACTTTCCCCCTCCTCCAAAACATCCTCAAGCTCCTGGTTCCACTCTGCATCCTGACGTTTTATCTCTTCCCCCTTAAGCTCTTGTTCTTCCCATACCCCGGTCATTCCCGCCAGATCCCGGACAATAGAGATACCATAAGTTTGTTCCATGTAATCCAATACCTGCTCCCGAAAGGCACTCCCATTAAGGTCTGTCACATACTGGATTCCCTCCACATCATGCTCCATACCTACCGTCCCGAAATACCGCATCCTGTTAAGCAGATTTTCCTCTTTACAGGTCTTTGTACCATAGCTTCCATCTATTGCCAGAATCTCATATTCTTCCAAAAGCTGTTTCTGATATTCTCCGAATATCGAAAATAATGCACGGTCTGCATCCAATCTTTTTTGGTTTTTTGACACCTGCAGCATAGTACTTTCCAACATCGCGGTGATGAATGAAATAAGGAGCACAAAGATCAAACTCAGAAATGCTGTTATTTCCCCCCGTTTCAATTTAAATCCCCGCACTTTCACTCGTAATCTTGTCAAAAATAGAGTTTACAAGGCTGATCAGCTGATTCTTAAAAATCAGAATGAGGGCTATGATCACGACTAATATGAGGATCATCTCTACCACCGATAACCCCGCATTATCTTCCAAAACATATTTCACATGCATTATTTTTTGTTTCACCTTATATTTCAAATTTTTTATCTTTTCTTTCATATTCCTTCTCCTTCTTCTCTTATCTCATTTATATCTGGATTGTAAAAAACGCAGGGACAACAATAATTACTAACACCACTGCCAGCATCATGAACATAGGGCCTAACAGCTTTGTACCGGCCTCCTCCCCCAGTTTTCTTGCCTGGTTTTTTCTATCCTCAAAAGCATCCACAGTCTCCTTTTTCAGCAGGTCCGTCAATCCTTTTGTACCTTTCCGCAGATTCTGGGACAGCATTGCTCCGAATTTTCGGTAAGAGGTAAGCCCGCATCTTCCTCCAAATCTTTCATAACACTCTCCTTCTGAGATACCTCCCTGGATTTCATGCATTGCATAGACCATCTCTTCATAAGCTGCCCGTTCCCCCTTTTTCTCCTTCTGTCCTTCATAATCCCGGGCAATCTTAAACCATGCCTTTCTAACAGTCATTCCAGCTCCAAGGAACAGGGTAAACTGGCTGATTAATTGCGGATAATCAGCTGTAAGCTGCCTGTTACGCAGGTCCCTTAGCTGCTTCTTTTTCTGCTTATCCAGTGCAAACACGGCTCCTGCCGCCGCGGCCCCCAACACAAAAAGTCCTCCTGAACGCCCATCCTTGGCATATTTCCACTTAACTTGCTTACCATCCAGACTATCCGGGAGTACCAGATATTTCTTCTCTTTACTTTCCTCCTCATTTTTCTGGACCTGTCTTGCCAGCTGCTGGACCATCCGCTCCTTTTTACTCAGCTTAGGCGGAAATACTTTTGCATAAAATGTATGTACTGCCTCTTCTTCCCCACTGGAAAGTGCCGCCCTCAGCTCCACCAGAGACCCCTCCTCTTTCAGCTTGTCCTCCTGAAGTTCCCCCATTACGTTCATAACCGAATAGTCCCCCAGCTCCCAGGAAACCGAAATCCCAGTGTCAGGGATTTCCTCGATCAGTCTTAGGTCATGCCTGACTTCATCCAAACTGGTATTCTCACCCAGGATCAAGGTCGCCAGCTGGTCTGCCGCCTGTTCAAATACCTGTGGGAGTTCTTCCCTGCTAAACTGCTGCTCCGAAACGGTTACGGTCAATGGCTCCTTTTCACCATCAATAGAAACCTCCAGATCGATATTCTGCTTTCCTGAGCCGTATTCTCCCCGTTCCAGCACACTTTTCCCCGCCTTATTCTGATCCGGCGTCCGGTTGTTATCAGCGAGAAATACAAGCAGTGAAACAACACTTGCCGACAAAAACACCATTCCCATTCTTCCATATACCGAATCCCACTTATTGAATCTCATACCGTTTCCCCTTCACTCCTTTCGATTCAAAGTCCGGCAGGACCACGACTATCCTAAACCTCAATATCCACTAAGTCCCTGCCTATCTTGTAAGCTGCCGCGTAGATCCCCAGACATACGCTCATCAGTACCACTCCCAGCAGGTTGCCATACAAAACACCCATAAACTCAGGAAATGCCAGACGCATATACAGGATTATCCCAAAGGGAATGACACACATTACTTTAAATTCCAGCTTTTTCGCTGCCAAGAATGTCTGAATCTCCTTTTCCACCTCTATTTTTTCACCAATATCACGTACTGCATTCCTAATGATCGTAATACTGTCTCCGCCGGTCCGTTTCGCAGTGATAAAAACAGTCACAAAACTATCCACATCCTCCTGATCGACTCTCCCTGCAAACTCACTTAGTACCTGCTCTGCCGTCCGGTTCATATCCAGCTGATGAATCATCCTGTTAAACTCCTTCTGTATTCTGCACTCTTTGCAAAAAAGCGGCTTCATATCCCTGGCAGCTTCACGGACTGCATTCTCCACAGAATAGCCGACATTCATTGCAGAGGCCATGGCCTGTATCCCGGTTCTGAATTGTTCCCGGAACTCCAGTTCCTTTTTATGGCACTGTTCCTTCTGCCATTGAACCAGATACAGGCACACTCCCGGAATAATAAGAAACACCGACAGCCAGGAGTCATAAAACAGGAAGCCCGCTGCTCCCATCAGCAGTATTCCCCTGGCCAGCGCCAGCAGATACTCCCGGGGCCTGATATCCTGCTGCCAGCAGCTTTTCACAATGAGTAAGTTCTTTCCCCTTCATAAGGCGTCCTTTAATCTTCCCATCTTCCATTCCCTCCTCCTGAAATTCATATAAACTCTGTATTTTGATCACTCCGTTCTCATACCCCAGAACCTCCGCGATCTCCAGGACTTTTCTGCTCTTATCCCTCAGCCGCCCTAAATGAATGATGATATCGATGGCCGAGGCAACCTGTCTTTGTATTGCCGTGAGAGGCATATCGATTCCCATCATCATCATAGTTTCCAATCGATGAAGCATGTCCACCGGATTATTGGCATGCCCTGTTGACATCGAACCGCTGTGTCCATTTAACATTGCTGATGAGATCATATCCACAGTCTCATCCCCCCGGACCTCTCCTACAAGAATCCGGTCCGGCCTCATCCTAAGTGCAGACTTGATCAGATCCCGTATACTGACTGCCCCTTCTCCTTCCAGATTAGCATTCCTCGCCTCCAGCCTCACAAGATTAGGGACGCCTTTGATCTGCAGCTCTGCATTGTCCTCAATAGTGATCAGCCTCTCATCCTTTGGAATATAATCCGACAATGCATTTAAAAAAGTCGTCTTACCGGAGCCTGTCCCTCCGCTGACAAAAATATTATATTTCGCACATACCAGCATCTTTAAAAAGTCTACGGCCTCACGGCTGATACTCCCCCACATGATCAGCTGTTCCATAGTTACCTTTTCCTTCGGAAACTTACGGATCGTCATAATGGGGCCGTTCAATGCCACCGGCTTTAATACCACATTCACACGGGAACCATCCTCCAGCCTTGCATCCACGATAGGGGATGCCTCATTGACATAGCGGTTCGTCCCCGCTACGATCTGCTGGATCACATCCTCCAGCTTGCTGCCTGACACAAACCTCTTATCTGATTGAAACAGCTGTCCGTTTTTTTCCAGAAAAATGCTATCCGTTCCATTGATCATGATCTCCGTGATCTCTTCATCCTCGACAAGATCCTGCAGGATATCCAGCTTCCGAAATGCATTAAACAGCTCCCTGCTCATATGGATCTTCTCCTGCAGAGGCATATACTTTTCTTCGCCAGCTTCATTGAGGGCAATATGGATCAGATCCAGTAATTCCTCATCTGTCATTTCATGTCCCATATCCATCTTCTTAAGGACTCTGTCATACATCTGCTCGATCCTGTCCACTAAGCCTCACCTGCCTTTAACGGGATCTTTTTCTGTACGGTATGTTCCAATACATCTTCAAATCCCATCCGCCTTAGATTTTCCGTATACTGCCCCAGTTTTGCCAAAGAAACCGGGTCCTCGGCAAACAGGGTGTACACAGTCTGGCAAGTCCTCAATATGGGATACAGGCCTTTGATCCCGTCTCCCAGATCTAAGATCACGCTTTTATAAATGCAGTTTGAAAAGACCTCCCTGAGTAATTTCAGCCACACCTCTTCTTCCACTTCTCTTAAATCCTGGATCACAGGCATTGGCGCTATATAGTCCACATCGCCAAGCTGTCCTGCCATTGCACTGATCCTCAGCCCCAGATTGCCCTTTTCCTGGCGGATATAGTACAAAAGATCACCCAGGTTCTGTCCTGTCTGATCGGGAAAATAAAAGCTCCCTCCTGAATACTCTTCCAGGTTTAAATACAGGACTGGCCCGCTTTTTGCCAGTTCCTTTCCCAGCTCCAGCGCAAATTTGGTCTTGCCTATCCGGTGTATAGGCGAGTAAATACCGATCAGCTGCCCATCCGATGTCTCTCTTCGAAACCCCAGCTCCTCTTTATCCATGGACTCCTCCAGAATCCGGGCCAGAATGGCGTCAACAGACTGATATTTATATATGCCCTTCTCCTCTGGGAGAAGTTCTTTTTCATTTCCCTTCACAAGCACATAGCGCTCATCTGCGCAGATCTCCTGCCTTTTTTCAGCTGGGAATTCCTCTCCCAGCAACAAAATGTGGATCTTCTTTTTCTTGGAAAATGCCTCTAAATGTTCCAGGCTCTGGAACAAATGCATCTGGAATCCCAATTCCCTGCGCGCTCCCAACGCCTGCATCAGATTCCTGGCATACTCCTTCTCCACATCACAAATCACAAAATTCTTTGGATGCAACGTATCCCTCCTGTTCAGTTATCAATGTGTTAAAACTTATAATCCTGTTAATCAATTAATTGAATTTACTGCTGCGAACTATGCAGCATGACTCGATGATGATGGTTAGTACTCCCCTATTAGCCTAACCCAAGATACATAAGGCACAAAATCCTGTGCCTGTATGAGACAGCAGCTCGAACAACTGCTGTGTGACTCGTATTATAAACACGCTTTTTCTAAAAGTCCATACCCAATTTTAAAATACTCCCTTTTTGTGAAAATGTCACAAATTTTGGTAGAACAAAATCCCATAAAGCAGGCAGACCCCAGGAATACCAAGGCTTCCGGTTGTCAAAAAGGAGACTGCGTTCAGACCCACATTTAATGTGTTATCTCCCGGCAGAAGATACTGGTTGATGAAGTAAATAAGCCCCATCCCAAGAATTGCCCGGACTATAAAATTTACAATCGCAGACGCCAGTTTATTTTCCATAATCACATATCCTCCACCATTTGCATATATGATATTTTATTCGCTTGGTTCCTGATTTATGCCGTATAAGTGAGAAAAGGGACAGAGCAGTCTTCAAAGGGGTCAGACCCCTTTGAAGACTGCTCTGTCCCCTTTTGAATCTTTCCATGTTTTTTCACACAAAAAAGCAGGCCCCTAATTTTAGGACCTGCCTTACTATCATGATTTATTTTTCCACACGTTTTCCACATTGGTCTGCAGCGGATCACAGCTTGATCGTCACCTCACGGTTTGTCCTGTGATACTGGTGGTAACGGACTCCTGCGGCATCCATCATCCTTTTGGACGCCCGGACTGCCGGGGTGTCTGCGTACTTATCACAGTCGTATATCACCTCTTTGATCCCGGCCTGGATAATGGCTTTTGCACATTCATTGCACGGGAACAGAGAAACATACAGCTTTGCCCCTGCCAGACTGCTGCCATTATAATTCAGGATCGCATTCAGCTCGCTGTGAGTTGAATAGACATACTTTGTCTCAAGCGGGTCATCCCCTTCCCTCGCCCAAGGAAATTCGTCATCGGAACAACCGATCGGAAATCCATTATATCCCATGGATAATATCTTATTGTCCTGGCTGACGATACAGCATCCGACCTGCGTATTCGGATCTTTGGAACGCATGCCTGAGAGCATTGCCACTCCCATAAAATACTCATCCCAGGACAGATAGTCTTCTCTTTTATTTGACATCTACTATCGCTCCTTTCGATTTATTTTGTTCCGAAAATACGATCTCCCGCATCACCGAGTCCCGGCACGATATACTTATGCTCATTGAGATGATCATCCAATGCACCAATGTAGATATCTACATCAGGATGCTCCTCCTGCATTCGTTTTACCCCCTCCGGTGCTGCGATTATACACATAAAGCGGATTCTTTTTACCCCTTTATCCTTCAGCATCTGGATAGCCGCTGTACTGGAGCCGCCTGTTGCCAGCATCGGGTCCACCACGAAAACTTCTCTTTCATCACAATCAGCCGGAAGCTTGCAGTAATATTCCACTGGTTCAAATGTTTCCGGATCACGATAAAGGCCGATATGTCCTACCTTTGCAGCCGGAATAAGTGTCAGCATCCCGTCAACCATTCCCAGCCCTGCTCTTAAGATCGGCACAACTGCCAGCTTCTTTCCTGCCAGTTCCTTTCCTGTCATTTCACAGATCGGTGTCTTGATCTTCACATCCCCAAGCTTTAAGTCTCTGGTCGCCTCATAGCACATCAGGCAGGCGATCTCTCCGACTACCTCGCGGAATTCCTTTGTTCCCACCTCTTCCCTTCTGATGTAATTGATTTTGTGCTGAATCAGTGGGTGATCCATAACATGTACTTCTGACATCATTCTCCTCCTTTTGTAAATGTATTTAATTTATTTGTTAACTTTTCTATTAACTTCATGAGTATTTCATAACATTCCCCATATGCAGTCAATGGCTGCCCATAAGGGTTTGGGATCCGGGTATCATCTTCCAGAAATTCATTTAAAGTATAGACATTTTTGACATTTTCATACTCAGATAACACTTTGTTTTTCTGACTTTCATCCATTGTCAGAATCAGTGTATCCTCATGTATATCATCTTCGGTAAATGCAACGGAGGAATGTCCCTCCAGAGTCATCTGTCCGCTTTTCATGATCGCCTCTGCCTTTTGGTTGACAGGTTCGGGAAACAACACGATCAGCCCCCGGGAATCAACCGCATACTCCTGTTCCAGGTCCTGATGCCTCAAAAGCTCCGCTGCCATCGGTCCCCTGCTTGTATCCGTATTGCTCAGAAATATGATCTTCCGGTATGTCTGCTGCTCTACAATCGGTGCGGCAGCAATCCTCATATGTCCCGCGGCCTTTACCAGCCGGTTCATGATCGCATTCCCGATTCCCTGCAGCGCAAAGGATTCACTATAGATCGCATCCACGTCCTCCTCGTCGAATTCCCGCAGTACCGTATAAAGATTCCTTGCGATCGTTTTCTCATTTTCACGGGTCCCGATGTTTTTCACAAGTCCATGTGTATAAAAAGCCTCCGTCTCATTGGTTGCAATGATCCCCACACTCTTCCCCTCGCGGAAGGCTGCATATGCAAGCTGCCGGATGGCCAGCACCTCTTCCCTGAGATTTCCCTCCACAATGGTAAGCCTGGCTTTCGGCGCATAATGACGGTACTTCATCCCCGGAGCTTTGGGCGCCTGCTCACTCTCACTGCCTAAGATCGTCTCATCCATACTCACCGGCCCGATCACTTTTTCCAGCATTTCAGCAGTGATCGCACCCGGACGCAGGATCATCGGCGGTTCCACTGTCATATCCAGGATCGTAGATTCCAGTCCGATATCCACGCTTCCCCCATCCAGGATCATCTCTATCTTCCCGTCCAGGTCCTCCCTTACATGCTCTGCTGTCGTAGGGCTTGGACGCCCGGACGTGTTGGCACTCGGCGCAGAAACGAATCCCCCCGCCGCCAGGATCAGCTCCCGCGCGATCAGATCGCTTGGCATCCTCACTGCAACAGTATCCAGGCCTCCAGTCGTGCCATACGGAACCTTTTCACTCTTTTCAAATATCATAGTCAATGGCCCCGGCCAAAAATGAAATGCCAGGTCCTCCGTCTTGGACGGAATATTCACGGCAATCTCTTCCAATGCCTGCATATCTGCGATATGCACGATCAGAGGATTATCTGATGGACGTCCCTTTGCTGCATAAGTCTTTTTTGCCGCCTCCTCATCCAAGGCATTTGCTCCCAGTCCGTAAACTGTTTCCGTTGGAAATGCAACAAGACCGCCCTGTTTTAAAATCTTTCCAGCTTCTGATATGACTGTTTCGTCAATTTGATTTACATCAATTTTTTTTATAATTGTTTTCATAGGGTTCATTATACCATTTTTCATCCTAAAAAAAAACTATCTTTATAAATTCCTGGTTTCCGCAGAATACCTGCCATAACGATTCCCAAATATTTATCCACATAAACATTTGATTTTCTCTAAGTTATCCACCTATTTGGCCAGACTTTTCTTCACGCCGTCGCAGATCGCCTCTGCCAATGTATCCTGGTACTCCTCATTGACCAGTTTTTCAGCCTCCTGTGAATTACTTAAAAATCCACATTCCACAATGATCACCGGAACTTCTGTTTTTTTCAATAAATAATATGTATCGTTGGCTTTTGCCTGCCTTTTATTTTCCGGATCAGCTAAAAGAAGCGCTTCCTGCATTGTTTTAGCTATATTCTCCCCATCCTTGGAATGAGTATAATAAAAAACCTGTGAACCATGAATGCTCTCCCCCGGATAACTATTCTGATGAATACTGACTGCAAGTGCCGGCTTTGTCTCATTAATAATGGATACACGCTTTTTCAGATCCTCTGCCTTTGAATCGGCGATCCCATTCTCATCTTCCCGTGTCATGATAACGGCAAATCCCTGCTTTTCCAGGCTGGCTTTCACTTTCTTCGTGATCTGCAGGTTAATGTCCTTTTCCAAGGCCTGATTGATGCCAACCTTTCCGGGATCGCTCCCACCATGCCCGGCGTCCAAAACTACCACCTGTTTTCCTTCTGCTTTCGCCTGTGCTGCCGTCTGGACTCCTTCATCTGCCATGTAATTCTGATATAGATATTCCCCTGCCTTTTGACTTCCTGCCACTGCACATCCCAGCAGTACTATGAGCACCAGTATTCCTAATTTACGGCGCAAAAAAACATCCCCTTTCCCATATACTATTCCTAATATATGCGGAAAAAGGATGTTTCTTTCATGAAACTAACAGGATACCAATGTATTACAGACCAAAAGCTATTTGATCATTGCTGATATCTTAATTGATATACTGAAGAATGATATCCCAGATACCTGATTTTTCCCATCCGAGCCGCCACTCTGCAACCCCGGCAAGATCATTTTCCTTGATCAGCTTTAACTTCTCTTCAATAGACTTACTGTCCTCAAGCCAGATCTTATAGGTTCCTTCGTTCGTCTCCCATTCGGCGTAGTTCTGTTTTGTCTTATCATCCCATACGGCCTCTGCTCCGGCAGACTTGACTGTGTCCTCTGCATCCTCCATTCCCAGAGCCGTACTGGTTACCTTGTCTGAATACTGGGCCGCCTCTGTTCCTGCTTCTGCTTCCAATTCAGAAGCGGTCTTGGGAGTCTCAAGCCACAGCCTTGTATAGAATGGGATCGCATTCACAAGCTTTTCCTTCGGTATTACCTTCAAAGCATTCTCGATCCCGTCCTTAACATAATTATAAGAAGCAACGGAGCCGGCTTCGTAAGAACCATCCGTATGCTCATCATAACCCATAATGATAACGTAATCAGCTATGATGCCCTGTTCCTTCAGATTATAATGCTCATTATACGGCATTGGTACATAATTATTGATAGAGAATACAAGGTCATTCTGTCTGCACTTCACGGATAATTCTCTTACAAACTGAATATAATGCTCCCCGCACTCCTGGGAGATCAACTCGAAGTCCAGATTGATCCCGTCAATCTTATTCTGCAGTGCCGCCGCGATCACCTGATTAATCAGGTTTTCTCTTTTTGAGGTATAACTCAAAACCTCATATGTCTCGTCATAGGAGTTGATTCCCCCATGAAAATCACGCAGTACAGCCCATACATCCAGCTTGGACTGATGTGCATAGTTTACATAATCAGAATTGGCAATGGATGAAATATTACCATCTGTATCGGAAATACTGAACCATGTCGGTGCGATCGTGGTCAGTCCCTTTGTTCCTGCCACGGTCTCAAGCATATAGCCGTTGGCTGTGTCATTCTCCACATTATGCCATGCCATATTGATCTTATGGTCCATCGATATATTCGTATATACAGGCTCCTCAAATTCCCGGCTTGTCACTTCCTTGACCGGTTTCTTTAAACAGCTTGTCTTAACATAACCGATAAATCCATCGCTGGTACGGACCTTCATCCAATCATCTTCATCTTCCAATACCCTTACCTTGTCAGACTTCTTGACTTCCTTCAATATCGGGCTCTTCACCCCGCCCAAGACTCTGACCTGGGTATCTCTTTTCAATGTAGAGACTGTATGCTCGCCCCAGTCCGTTTCGATCACTGCCCTTTTAGGTACTGCCTTGTCCTTGCTCTCATATACTTTGTATTCCATGTTGGTATATTCCTTGATAAAAGCAAGAGCTATATATGCAGTCTTTCCATCTGTCTTTAGGATCACATAATCTTCACTTTTCTTTTCTTTAATATCTGAATACTCTTTGCTGCCCACACCTACAGATACGCTGCCGTTGGGCAGTGTATATAGCAGGACACTCTCATTAGAATCCCAGTAAAAACGCTCGTTGATATAGTCTCGTACTACAGAATATTCAATATATGGAACTCCATCAAATACTTTTCCTCCGGCAGAGCTCTCCTCAAGAGTACCGATCACCTGATCATTCACTACAACAGCAAGATCATCCTCATTCTGTATCCCATAATATTGTTTCAAATCGGCTTTCTCTTTAGATGAGCCGTATCTTTTCCAAAAAAATAATCCACCTATTAATACAATGATCACAACAACGAGAAGAATGGCTCGTATGATCATATTCCTTCTTCTTCTCCTTGCACGGCTGCTTCTTCTTCTCTGATTCTGCCCGCCCGGCCTTTGGCCGCCTGGTCTTGGACCGGCTGACTTTAGACCGCCTGACTTTGGATGATTGGGTCTGGGGCCGTCAGTTCCTGCGCTATTGGTACGGGTACTGCCCGCTCCTGATGCGCTTCCGCCTGGGCGTCTTCTCTGTGCATTCTGCTGCCTAGCCCTTTGGACATTCGCAGCTCTTTTTTCTCTTTCGTCCATGCCGCACCTCCTATTCGCCCCTATTATACCTTATTAAGTATTGTTAGTTCAATAAATATCCTATATTTTTTATATCTATGAGAGTTTCACCGGACAAGGCCTATGAAAACGGATATTATAAATCCGCTTCTTAGATATCCTGATGAGATCAAATACTTTATAAATGCAGGCTTTCCGGCATTACGAGGGGATTTTCCGCCTGGTTATCTTCATTAATATTCACAAATACAAGTGATTTTATGTATCCTTCCGGGTCGATGATATAGTCACGCATATAGCTGCCTTCCTCGCGGATCATATGTGCAGTGACGATCTGCAGAGGGCTGACTTTGCCCCCGTCCATCAACATGCATATCCCATGCTTTTCATAACCCTCCAATTCTGTGTATAATTCCCTGTAACTATAAACTGTACTGCTGCTTTCCATGATTGCTCCTTTCCCTGCAGACTCGGATAAATAGAAATACTGCTCTTACTTTCGCCCTACGGAAGTTTCGTGACGTACCACCGGACAAAGCAGTCTGGAAGATAGATTGAATCTACAGTTCCCTCCTCCTAAAAAAATTCCTAATGACCATATTTCTAAAACTGACTTCTAAACTCCTTTCGCATAAACATTTATCTATCCAGGAATACTATCTTCTGTAACTGCCATTATATGCATCACATATATCCATTTCAATGTGTTTATTGTTCATAAGCCATCCACATTTGTTGATAATAGCAAATAACGTAAAAGTATTATAAACTCTTTCTTAATTTCCTTTACATCTAATTTATTTTTGTTTATACTAACAGTGAGAAGATATATATTTTGATATTACAATTCGTAAGGATGTGATTATATGAAAATCGAAAAACTGAATGACAATCAGATTCGCTGTACCCTGACACGCGCCGATCTGGCTGCGCGCCACCTCAAGCTGAGCGAGCTTGCTTACGGAACCGAGAAAGCGAAGTCTTTATTCAGAGATATGATGCAGCAGGCGTCTTTCGACTTTGGCTTTGAGGCAGAAGACATCCCTTTAATGATAGAAGCAATTCCTGCTTCTGCGGATTCTATCGTACTGATCATAACAAAGGTAGAAGATCCGGAAGAATTAGACACCAGATTTTCCAAGTTCACCCCGTTTGGTGAAGCAGACACGAATGTGCCTGAGGTTCTGGAGAAGCTGGAGGGAGCAGAGGAATTTTTGAATTTGCTGAACAAGGTAAAGGAGGCTGCAGCAGACACCAAGGGTACCCCTACCGTGCCGGATGCACCGGCTCCGTTCAATGTACGCCTGTTCTCTTTTGAAAGCATGGACCGCGTGATCCAGGTCGCCCATCTTCTTGGACCTGTATACCACGGCTCCAACACGCTTTACCATGATACGGA
Source organism: Faecalicatena sp. (assembly GCF_058819085.1). NCBI lineage: Bacteria > Bacillati > Bacillota > Clostridia > Lachnospirales > Lachnospiraceae > Faecalicatena > Faecalicatena sp. The sequence goes on along the minus strand of NZ_JBZUUL010000008.1, from coordinate 12,149 downwards.
GAACGAGTTATATATCCTGGCGCTGACCCAGTCAGACCACTCAAATAATGAGTTCAATAAGATCTGTAACATGCTTTCCGAATATGGCTCCCTGGAAAAAGCTTCCGGTGCCACACTTGCCTTTCTGGAAGAGCACTGTGACATCATGGTATCCGCAGATGCGGTCCAGAAGCTTGCTTTGATATAAGGAAGAGAGCAAAGGAGCATGGGATCATTCCATAGCTGTCAGGCTTGTGGATAAAAATATTGTCATAAAAAAATACCCGGCAGGTTGTCCCTGCGGGGTATTTTTATGCGGAAAACTCCGCACATGGTCATTCTATTATTTACCTGCTGCATTCATTGAAGCATTAATCTTTTCAACAAGCAGATCGGAATCTAAACCATGCACCATTGCAGCCTCTTCCAGAGACTCCATCTGTGAAGATGGTCAGCCAAGACAGTGCATTCCTATTTCCATTAAGATAGGAGCTGCTTCCGGATAAACATTTAACAATTCGCCGATTGTCGTGCTTTTAGAAATCTGAGCCATTTCTTTTCCTCCTTCTATTATTCAGTGCTTTTTATTATAATCCCTATTATTGAAATAATCAACCGTGGAAAACCTTAATTTCCTATAAATTCCATTTATCCGCCAGGGTAATTTTCTGAATTGTTCGTGCAATTTTTTTCACTTTTTGACATCTCAAAAGTCAATAATTTTAATGATTTTTTTCGACAAATAATTAATTTCATCATAACTTAACAAAACATCCGTTCTTTTTTTTAGAAAAGTAATCCACATAAAACACATGTTTTTGTGTGGATAATGTGAATAACTTTGCTAAAAACTATATTTTTCCACGTTTTTTTTCGTTTTGAGTGTGGATAAGTTGAAAACTTCTTTTTTCACTCTTTCGACATTATTTTACATTTTTGTGCACATTGTCTATGCCATCCTTTTCACATTTCCGCTATTATTCGAGGTTTTCCACCACATAATGTCAAAATGTACAAACAAATAATTTTGTTGATAAAATTATATCCGCCTCATATTTTTATGTTCCTCCCGTGTGATTCGTTTTCTTCTATAATAATGTGGAAAAATGTAAAAGAAGCGGCACGCAAGAAAAGTTTCTTTTTGTGCAGCTTCCTTTATTCTATATTTTATTTTATATGATACAGTATTTATCAGACTCCTGATATTCTCCCCAATACTGTACCCGCACTCCCTGTGCTTAAATACTCTCCACTTTATTGATCTGGCAATGATATTCTCACTTTAAAGTACACGCCTGATCGTAATGATCGGTGCATAATTTGCAGTGCAGATACCGATGCCGTCTACCTCGTTCATCGCATTGACGATATTGCCGTCTCCCATATACAATCCGACATGACCGTCATATAATACGATATCTCCCGGCAGTGCTTCCTCATAGCTTACCGGTGTTCCCACATTTTCCATATCCCATGTCGTACGCGGCAGGCTGATTCCAAAGTTTGCGTATACAGACTGTACGAATCCCGAGCAGTCCGCGCCTTCTGTCAGGCTCGTTCCTCCCCAGACATACGGATTGCCGATGAACTGGCACGCGTAATCTATGACTGCCTGTCCACTTCCTGCCTGGGCCTGAATTGCGGCGGCCTCCTGTGCCTCCTGCTGCTTTCTGGCTTCCTCTGCCTGTCTTGCAGCCTCCTCCTGAGCAATTCTCTGCTCTTCCTCTGCCTTAGACTCAGCGTATGCATAATCCTTCTGCACATCGATGTAGTCACCGCACACCCAGCCGGACACTCCATTTACCAGGACCGGATACCATCCGTCTACGGGATCGCCGGTTACATCATACTGTTGTCCCGCTGTGATCTGGGTCACAATATTGGCCGATGTCCCCTGTCCGTCTCTTACATTTAGCAGATCCGCAGTAACAACTGCCTGATTCTGCTCGTATTCTGCAGCATGCGCCTGTGCGTCATTTCCTGTCCACAGACACTCGGCGGGCACATAACCCTCCACGCTGCCGGATCTAATCTTTGTCCAGCCTTCATGATATTCAAGCACCTCGGCTGCCGAATTCTGATACAGCTTGCCGATCCAGTCGCTTGCTTCATCCGGGGCACTTCTAATATAAGTGAAATCATTCACATTAGAAAATGCCATATTTAAATACTCACCCTTGTCATTTTCTACCAGATATAGATTGATATTCTCCTTTACATTCGTCTGGTAACTTTCTTTTACGATTGATTCAATCCCTGCAACCGGAATCACCGGGACAGTTTCCTCATCACTATCCGCAGCCCTGACCGTCATTGCACTCCCCGGGACCAATATCGCTCCTGCCAAAGCAGAAAGAATCAATTTCTGCTTCATACACATTGCTTTCATATTAAAACCTCCTTTATGCCTTTTGCAGCATAGCCGCAAATCCGCCCGCAGAACATCTTCGACTTGATATTCTACAGGTGCAAGTGTCTTTATCTTTTGTAGGAAGTTCTAATTGTTACATAATTGTTAAATTTTGTTACAACGTTATTATAGCAACACGTACCCCTTATGTCAATATATTTCAAGGTACTTTCACGTTACATACTTCGACATCATCTCCAAAAATCTCCTAAAAACAGGCCCTGAATAAACCTGTTTGTTAATTATTTTGTAACATTTTATCAGTTCTATTCCTTCTATATAATTAATTAACAAAACTTTAATAAAAAAAACACTTCATAGAAAGAGGCCTGCCTCATTCTATGAAGTGCTGCTAAAATTTAAGAATATTCTGAAAACGGAGAGCAAAAGGGTCTGACCCCTTTGCTCAGTTCCTGCTTTAACTCATCTATATTTGTAGAAACCTCTAATTCCCCGCCCATCTTCACCACATCAAAAATAAGCGGATGCTGCTCGCCCCAGCCGGGCTCTGCCGCTGCTTTTTGGCTCCACATATAGTATGCTTCTATAAATCCGTCATGAACCAGACGTTCAGCCTGCAGCCTGACATTGACTGCCTCTTCGAAGCTCTCATAAGTTCCCAGGCAGAACTGTCTTCTCTTGAATCCGATCACGACCTTGTATTTTCCGTTACGTCTTCTGTAGATTCCACGGAAACCGCTGGTATTATCCCGTCGGTATTTTCGTCTCTCCAAGATTTCCACACAGGTTCCATCAATCCTGTGGAGGGTATTGGGAATATTTTTCTGGGCCTTCTCTTTTAAGCAGCCACAGCTTTTACAGGTTCCCTGGACCAGAGCATCCTCCGTCACATCCGCAGAATTCCCGCATTCACAGATGCAGTGCCAGTACACGCTTCCCTTGCGGTCTCTTTTATTGAGCGGATACTGTGCAGTCAAAATGCCAAACTGCTGGTTTGTTAGATCTTTCCGATTATAAAGATGTCTGTGTACCGGGTTCCTGCAGCTCCGGGTTTTCCCTGCTTTCAGATCGTGCGCAGAGATCACCCGTTTTGTACCGCAGGAGCAGCGGCAGTCCCACATCACTCTTTTGTTTTTGTTTGGTACCCGTTTCAGAACCGTCCACTCTCCAAAACGACGCCCTGTCAGATCCTCCGCAATTGACCCGTTTCTGGCAGTGGTCTTTGGAATACATCCACAATGGGTCACAGTCCCTCTTAACAAACGTTTCGTATTCACGAATGCCTCACCCCCGCATTCGCATTCGCACCGCCAGACAAAATATCCATCTTCGTGCCGGTCCGTCCGTTCCACTGCCTTTAAAAGTCCAAACCTCATTCCTTTCAGTTCTCGAGGCATATGAATTTCCTCCATCCATATGAAGATAGGTTCTTCACTATGTTTTTGATTTTATGTACCAAAAATGGCCGCCACCTCTCGACGGCCATTCTTATGCATGGTCTAATGTGAATGATACTTCATGGTTCTCCTCAATATATACTCTGCGGGCATTTCCGCCAGAAACCGCGGAACAGAGAATACATATTGCTTTTCTATTTTTCTTACTCCTCTTTTCGAACCTCCAGTATGGTTTCAGAACTGCCTCCATTCAAAGGCTGCGTCTTATCTTCCAGGGAAAAGGTATCCATTTTTACCATGACCGGATACTCCCCTTCCGCCATCTTTCGGTTCAGCGTCACCTCTGTGACCGCTTCTCCCGGCGGAACCAGTCCGCTCTCGTACAGGATCTCCCCACTTTCCTTTAACACCAGTGAAAACTTGAAATAACACGGGTTTACTTCCGGGTTCCAGAGTGCCGCATACAGTTTATCGCTGCCTGCAGCCATAACGAGACTTTCATAACCTGGCAATGCGATTTTCGTAGGGTCCATCTCCTCAGAGACCTCGATCTCCGGTTTATACTTTTCTGCTCCCAGATCAATTCCCAGCTCCGCCGGCTGTTTGTTTCCATTCATGGAAAATAGCAGAAAGCATAATGCCACCAATACAGCTATGGAACCCAACAGCATGGCCAGTCTTTTTCTGCCCTGGTCCCGCAGAACCGCAAGGCATTCCCCTTCCTGCGTTTCTACATAACCATCCACCCTGTAACGGAATCGGCTGCTGTTTGTTTCCCATACGGGAAGTTCCCCTTCCGGATATAGAAATACTCCCATTCTCTGTTTTCCGCTCGTTCCGATCATGCCGGACGCTGCGCAGCGGGCCTTTTCCCTGGCCTCTCTGCCGCCGTAATAACAGAGCGTGGATTCTCCCAAGTCCCACCTCTGGTCATAATCCTCTTTTTTTTGGTATTTCCATTCCAAAACCTTCACCTCTTCCTGCTATTTTCCTTTTACCTTCTATTTTCTCTTTGACATTAATTATTTTGTATAGCTAACTGTATAAGTAAGGGTATCTGTATGTAACCCTGCTTTTGTTGCATTTCCCGTCAATATTGCTTTTCCAGCCTTTTTTCTGCTGCTGCTGTTTAATACAGCTACCTCAATATTTGTATCAGTCATGAGCTTGCCATCATATGTCAAACTATAGCTGACAGCATCATCACCAGACCCTAACTGCAAATGATAGTTATTGCCAGATTTTACAGTGACAGTGACATCGCCTGCTGGCAGCGCTGTTTTTTCTACCAGTTCTACACTTGCATCAAGTTCTTTGTTTGTGTCTGTAAATACGATAGAAGATGGGATCGTTACCACCCACTCCGGATCTGCCGGATTTTCTGGATCTGGGATTTCATTCTGGTTGTTGTAGGAAACCTCTGTGGTTCCTGTTCCTTCAGCCGCGGACACCCCTAATGTAGACATAGAGAGTCCCATTGTCATTACCATTGCTAATGCGATTACTTTTTTTGCTTTCATTTCATTTCCTCCTAATTGTAAAAAAATTTTTTATGAGACCTAAGGCTCTATGGAATATTTATATATTCTGCCAAAGCAGTAATATATCTATCAGATTACTTTTTCTTGATTCCCATATTGGATCAATCTTTCTATGTGTTTTTACTATCTGTTTTTATTTATGCTTTTCTATGTACGTTTTTTCTAACGATGCAGATTCCTGCGCAGGCTGCAATTGCTGCAAGCATCAAAAGCAGGTACTTCGCTATATCCGATGAGTCTCCTGTTTTCACCGGGTGGGCAGATATTTGTTCAAATACGATGTTCAGACTGCTGTCTGATTTTCCCATACGAATAGTCAGCTTGGAATCCTGAATCTTACTTTTCATATCCTGGATCTTTCCGTCAGCTTTATACTCTGCAGATTTCAGACGGTATCCCTGATATGGTTCCACAAGAAAGGTCTTCTCTGCCCCTTCTTGCAGCTCATATGTAAGGATCCCCTCCTTGATTATCTGCGAGCCGTCCATGACACGCCCTCCACCACTGACACTCAGTGTCAGTGTGTGGAAAACTTTTTTCGTTCCCGGTTCATATCTTACCTGAATGGAAGTTCTGTTCTCTCCTGCCTGCACAACATGGGTGTTGAGCCAGACTCCTGTAAATAGAAGACATGCCGTCAATAACATCAACATTATCTTTTTCATGGCTGCCCACCTCCATATTTTATGGTAAAGTTCATCACTCCACGGTAGGTATTCACCGGCTTCTTACGGTCAATCTCTGTCTTGATATACAGACTGCCCCTGTCTTTTCCGGGCACCCTATACTTGAGTTTCATGATCGGTGCTTTTGCATCCTCGTATTTTGTTCCGTCTGCGTAATATGTAAAGGCTTCATAACTGTCTTTCCCTGCCGTTAAAACGATCCTCTGATCCGGATAAATCTCTACCTCCGGAATTTTATCCGGCTGGACATCCCCTGCTGTATATAATCTAAGCTCCTCCTTGACACCTGCATAGAGATTATCCATATCCTTAAGTTCAAGCTCTGCCGGTATCATGACAACTGCCGACGGGTCATTCAGGACGTAGACTTGTCCCTCAACTTTTACAAACCTTATCATACCGTCGTAATCCCTATACCATACCTGAACGGTGACTGTATGGTATTTACCAGGTACGCTGGTATTGACACCGTCCAGGTTGATCTCCAGATCATTGCCTGTAACTGCTATCTCTTCACCCAAATAGTTCTGATAGGATGCTGATACATCCAGTTTCTTAAGTATGTCCTCCCTGGATGCATCCTTTGAAACTGAGACATTATCATTGAAGTCCACTGTCGGCACATCGTTGACATAGATGGTCCGAGTCTCTGTAATGCTGTTATTCGGTGCACCGCTCGTATCATCTGTCGCCTTTAATACGGCCCGGAAACTGCCGCGCTGAAAGGTCTCAACTTCACTATCTACAGTAACAGCCGCGGACACATCGGTGATCGTTCCCGTTTCATCGATATGCTTGTAAAACGCCTCCACCTGATACGCCTCATCCACATTTCTTCCGACAAACGTGGTGAGATCCTCGAAATCTTTGAACTGAACCCTCCCCTGTACAAGTATCTTAAATGTCTTTGTATCTTCCGGACGCGGGCTTCCATCTTCATAGGTAAGGTAGTGATGTGCACTCTTTATAGTAATCTCTTCCACCGAAACCGTTTCCAGGGAAACCTCTGGATTTGAAGATTCTACTGGCTCGTAATGATATGTACCATCCGGATCCTGATGTCTTGCCCGGATTCCAGAAAGTGTAAAGTGCTCTCCCGGTGCCTGGCGGCACTCTAAAATATCCCCAAGCTCCTGGAACTTGGCATCCGTCTCTCCAAGACCAAACTGCGTTGGCCCGGCTACGCTCAGCTTAGCAACCGCCTCCACTTTATTGAATTTCTGATCCATCACCTGATATGTGATCTCATAGGTTCCAACTGTCTGCATCATGTGCAGCAGCTCTTGATTTTCGTATATGCCGTTTCCGTCGCTGTCTATATCCTGCGGTACTGCTCTTCCTTTTTTGGTCACGGAAAGATCCGGTCCCTCTGACTGCAGGATCCTTGTGATCTTTGATTCTGTGATATCAGAGTCTCCTTTTAATGCTTCAAAGAACGTACTGCTCATCAGGTAGGACATGATATCGTCTGACGACTTCACCCCATCCGTACTTACCCTTTTAATATCATGAGTCGTAACTGTAGGTGCATTACCATCAACCTTTACGATATTGACCATAATATCCTGCTCTGCCTCACTGGAAGCAATTCCCGCAGCCAGATCATCCACCGCTGTCACTACAGCCGGATAGCTTCCCTCTACACCGAATTTTACGTTACTTAGATCAATGCTCACTTTTCCTTCTGTCAGAAGATTAATAGTCTCTGTCGTACCATCTTTGGCTGCATGTATTACCTCAGAAGATATTTGCAGAGAATCTTTATAATCCTTCAAAAATTGTTTCTCCGGATCTGCAGCGGATTCCGTATAATTAACAGACACGTTCACGCTTTGTGCTGACAAACTTATCTTTCCATGCAAAAGCAGTGTATGAGCTTCTGTCGTCTTTCCACCTTTCGGTGTAACTGCCACGTAGTCGCCTTTATAATATCCCGGTTTATTTAACGCATCGATATGTACCGGGGTTTCGCTTCCATCTGCTTCCATCTTCCGGTAATTGTTAAGCTCGATACTGCCATCCCCTGCCGGGCTGCTGTAATCGAACGTCTTTTCCACAGCCTCTCCCGGAAGATCCGGCGCCTCTTTCCATGTCACAGAAATCCTATCCCATACCTCTAAGGATTCTCCCACTCTTGTCTCCAGATCCGGGGCCCCATGTATCGTAGGAAGTCCATGTACCCAGATCAGGATCTCTTTGGAAGCCAGGCCTCCCTGGGTATCCTTCGCTTTAAGCACCACTTGGTAGGTTCCCGGCCCTTCTGCCTCTCCATTTTTGTTCACCGGTACATCACCGATCACCTCAATAGAAGATACGTCGATCTGATCAAAATCATCGGTTACTGTCACATTTGCGTCCCTTAACAGGTCAAGTGGTTCTCCTTCGTTCTTCTCGATGTCATTTGCCGTAATCACAGGCGGCTGCGAAATTTCAAGACTCACTGTTTCTACATCCGTGCGCTTCTCTCCGCCCGGCAGACGGTATGTCACACGAAGTTCTGCCTCTCCGCCTCCTGCATTTTGATCCACTTTACTAAAATCATATTCGATCCTGCCGGTCAGATCCTGTGTCTTTCCGTCCGGAAGCTCGATCGCCGCCGATGCCTGGATAAAGGCTTTCAACTCTTCTTGTGTACTGTTCTTTTTCACTCTTACCGATTTCGGTGCCGTAATGGATGGCAGTCCGTAAAACCAGATCTCTTTTTCCAGAGTCTCCTGATTGCCGGCATCTGACTTTGTAATCGTATCCTCCGCCTGATAGGTTACCTTTTCTATTTTCGGGGTATCAGAAGTCAATGTGCTGCCTTTATCGATCGTAACATTCACTTCTGTCCAAGCCGGTTCTTTATCTTTAAATGCCTGCATAAATCCGGCAGTTACCGTGTTCAGTTCCACTGTCTCATTTATAAAATAGCTTTCCTTTTCGATTGCTCCCTCAAAGGTGATCGGCCCATGTACCAGAATATCCTGTACGAACTCATCCTGCGGACGCGGATCATGGGTTCCCGGATAAAATTCATAATGATGTGTTGTTCCATACGTTGCCTGAAATGCTCCGATCTCAGTAAGGTCCGGGTTCGTCTCTGAAACTACTACAACAGGACTTTCATGTTTCACTGTTCCATTACTGTCTATATGGTATGCCAGCACTCCTGTGGGAGTGAATCCTCCGTTTTTTCTCTGCCGGAAATTTACGAGGCTGTCTGCAGGCGTTCCTTCCTCGACCTTCTTGACAAAGTAGGTTTTGCCTGCAACATGAATCATCCATTCCGCCTGTACATAATTATTATCTTCGTCAACTGCATAGTAGACCATCCGGTACATGCCTATGGTTTTCAGCATCTGTTCCAAAGCGGCCTCATCTGTCACATCAATTGCTGCCTGATCTGACAAATCATTTGGATCTACCTTATGGATTGTTTTAATCCCACTTTCCTTGATTCCTTTTCCGGAGTCCATTGGTTTTCCATCCTTATCGATATCATAGATATCTGCAAAGTCCAGGAGCTTCTGGTAGATCCCCCCCTGTGCTGCGATCGTATCCGTTTCTATCACGTCAAGGCTTGCTGTTGGAAATTTAATCTCAGGTGCATTTCCAACCACGTCCTGTACGGTCAGATACAGAGTCAGCTCTACTGTTTTATCCGAATAATTCTCTGCCTTGTCTGTCACCTGCAGTACTAATTCCACCGTCTTTTTATCCTGTCCCTCAGCCAGTGAGAAATCCAGCTGGCTGATATCAGTCTTTGCAACGATCTTATCGCTTAAATCCACGTGAGTAATGCTGCCATCCGTTTCCGGTGTATCCACTCCGGCTTTCAGATCTAGTCGTGTTCCGTAAACTTTCAAGAAGTCCTCCAGATTATCGAACCTCTTCTGTGTTGCTGTGGCAGGGATCGCAATATTATTTCCGGTCAGTTCTACCTTTCCTCTGATATAAACATCCCGATGAGCAGTCGTCTTTCCGCCCTTTGGTGTCACAGCCTCATAATCACCACTGTATTTCCCGGCTTTTTCAAGATTCGTAACCGGATTTCCATCAGAATCAACCGTATTTTTCAGACTCAGACTGCCTGTCGAAGGATCCGCCGGATCGATCAGAAGTTCACGCGCCCATGTTGCCACGGTTGATTCATCCCAGTAAACTTTTACATCCCTGTAAGGATCCAGGCTGTTATCCAGTCGTTCATAGTAAGGAGGCATGTTCTGTGTATCATATGTTTTTCCTGATAAGTCCTTGAATTTGGGAAGTCCGTGCACTCTCACCTGTAGACTTGTCATTGTAAACCGCCCATCAGTATCAACAATAGTATACTGGACATATTTAGTCCCGGCGGGTCCCGTTATGATTCCATCCTTATCCGGTCTGATTTCTTGGGAGTCTACAGGAACAGAACTAACAACTTTTATGTTGTTCCGTAAAGTTACAGGATCATCGTGGTCATCCCACACGATTATGTTATCAGGATGTCTAGCCTCCCAATAATCTCCTACATTCTTATGTACCTCGAACGGTATTGCAAAGTCTGGTTTTTCGTTATGTTCAACACGTACCTTTGCGTTTTCTTTGACCCGATTTCCATCTTGCAGATCATATGAAACTTCCACCTCTGTTTCCCCCGGGGCGATCCCTTTCAGCACTCCATTCTCATCTACTGTTACAATGGATGGATCTTTAGAAACAAATTCCATATTCTGGGGAGGATCTGCCGGATCAGCTTTATAGGTTATTTTATATTCTTTTGTTGAAGGTGTACGTGCTATATACACTTCCTGGTCCAATATACTCTTCTCTGCTTCAAGGATTTCCAGATCCAAATGTTCTGACTTGTCTTCTGTTTCAATTTCAGCTCCCACATTTTTTTCCTGATCAACCTCTACATCGTCGTTAACGATCATTGAATCTATGCTGCACGTGATACGAAGTTCGCTTGCAGCCTGCACATCCTGGCTCTTATCATTTTGATATTCTGCGCTGATCATATACTGGCCATTTGTCTCCGGCTTTGCGTTTTTTATGAATTCTTCCTGCAAAATACCGATCTGCAGTCCGATCTCCTGCTGGCTGTCCATATCCGATAAAATCATAGTGACTGTTTTTCCACCATCACCATTTTCATTCACCTGGATCTCTTTCATAAGATCTGACACAGCCGGGGGGGTCGACATACTGATATACTGAGGAAGCTTTAAAATGATCTGATTACCGGCAGTACCTGCTGGTATTACTGCACTGAGGTTTAATGTAAATGTCTTCGCCTCAGCAGACCAATTCTCTTTCTCTAGCATAAGACTCCCAGTCTCTAAATCCTGCGGCTTTTCTTCCCCAGGCTTTGTCTCCTTGGGGGCATCCTGGGAATGATCTCCAGGCTTTGTCTCCTTGGGAGTGCCCTGAGTACTGTCCTCAGGCTCTGCTGTACCCTGTGCAGCCTGGGGCTTTTCTGCCGGGCTGTTTTCCTTCAAAGTTACAGCTGGCACGTCCGTCCCGGGGCTGACAGTTGGTATGTCCGTCTCCGAAATATTATTTGGTATCTCTATCTCAGGAGCCTCTTGTTTGGGCGCTTCTGTGCCTGCTTCCTCAATACTGGCCTTTGGCTCTGCCGCCGGGGCCGTCACCTCCGGCTGCTCTTCCTGGGGCGTCTGGTATTCCGATTCAGAGTTTTTTTCCTGAACAGTATTCTCTTCCGCCCTTACATAGAGTGTGACACCTTGTACCTGATCTACAATCAGACAACTCAGCATGAGACCCGCAAGTACACATCTCAATCTGCGTCTTTTTTTCTGATTTTTCATTTTCTTCTCCTTCCTTTTTCTTATTCGAATACTTCGAGAGCTTCCATCTGCTCTTTAAATTCTATCCTGATCCAAAATATTCTATATAAACCAGCCTCTTCATGATCGTCTCTCCTTTATCCTTAAGATTCAGATTCTATATTCATTAAAAAGCACCACATAATATCCATTATGTGGTGCTTTATCCCCATGAAAGCGGCAGAGAAACAAAAAAACCAACTTTTGACCGACCATCTTACCCATAAGGCGGCTTCAAGAGCCTTCATATAAAGAAAACGAAAGGCTTCTTTGGAAAATCCTTTTAAAATATTTTCTACCGGAGGCCTTATTTTGGTATAAAAATTTATATAATTTAGGTAGGAATTCAAGTATATCATCAGAAA
>NZ_JBZUUL010000007.1:0-83924 GCF_058819085.1 Faecalicatena sp. | reverse complement strand
CATTATACCAAAGGATTGTATTTATGCCTTTTTTATTGGCTGAAATATTGGATTTTCAAGGTTCAGCACACCTTATTGGTGTGGGAAGTTTGAGTAAAGAAAATAATAAGCACTGACTCCCATGTTGGAACCGATACCGATAATAAACTGAAGCAGTGCCACCGGATAGATATTCTTATTGGTCTTCAAAAGTGCGGCCACATCTTTGATCGTGGTATGCTGGCTCTGTACATCATCCACCACATATTTTTCCGGGATGAAGAAAAATCTTAAAATACCGATCAGCGCCAGCGGAATTGCCAGACACATCACCAGATGGCTCCATCCTGATGGGCTGCCGATGATTTTGGCATAAAACATCGGGAAAGTCACATTGAACACGATCACTGCAAGTGTGGTAATGATCCCGCCCCAGGAATTGATTTTTACATATTTCTGTTCATTGTTAAATGCACGTACCATATAAGGAACTCCTGATGCATTCATAAATGTCCTGAATACTGACTGGCATAAAGCATAGCAGACGAAGATCCAGATACATTTTACGGTCGTGCTCATCCCCTCCGGCACTGAAAAAAGCAGATATGTGGTAAACCACAGGCCGAGGATACACAGATCATACGGACGTCCGCGTCCAAGCTTCGTATTGGTCTTATCTACGATATAACCGGCACATATATCTGTGATACCATCAAAAATCTTGCTTACCATCAGCAGGGTGCCCACCAATGCTGCACTCATTCCCAGTGCATTGGTACAATAAAGTGTCAGAAATGTCAGCAATACTACGTTGATTGCCGACGATGCGCCGTTTCCGGACCACAACAGCATAGGGATGATTCCTATCTTGTCGGGATTTTTTGTTTTTTGTCTGTTTCCCATGATAACTCTCCTTTTTTATGTTTGTTTCTATTTAACTTAATCCCGATTTTAATAGAAGAATCCGAAATCTACCATCATAGATTTCGGATTCTTTATATCAATTCCATATACTTTTACTCTTTTTATTCCACGCCTTTCGTCTCATCGGCCACATACTCAAAGAAATCAAAGTCCGCATAATGCTGATGCTTTACCCGGTCCGCACAGGTCAGTCCCACCATAGTCCCCGTGAACTCCCCATACTTACAGTATTCATCGGAAAATTTCGTGGTATCGAAGATCCGCCCGATCTTCTGATATTCTTTACCGTCATAGCTCCACTCAAACCAGGACTGTCTCCCCTGAATCTGTAATCTCAGATAGACCGGCACATCCTCCACCGGGATTCTGGTATTTAAGAACTCTGTCTTCTCCCCGTTTTCCAGATGAATGATCGAAAGTGCACTCTGTCCCAGCGTCTCGCTGTAATATTTCCGAAGGTTGATATAGTTCATGTTATCATAATACAGAATCAGGCCCGCACTGTGCTGATGTACCTCAGGAGTAAACTCCATTTTCGTTGTCACCTGTGCATACACACTGGTCAGTCTCCTTGCCAGGATGCTGACCTTATTCAGAGAGGTCCTGGACTCCTGTCCCCGGATCCTGACATAGCCCGGCCTTGCCTTCACATCTGCGAAGGACTGCGGCATGATCCTGGGCGCATAATACCAGATTCCCAGTTCTCCGGAATCGAAGTCGTCAAAATCAGGAATCTGCGGCACCGGACATTCCGGCAGATCCGCCTCGGGTACTTCCAGTTTTGCCAGATTGCTGCCATCCGCCATCCGAAGCCAGTGATCTTCTGTCCACATCATCCTCTGGATGGCCGTCTCACGTCCAAGTGTACAGCGCAGCTCCGGTGCAAACGGACGGGCTGTCAGATGGACGAGATAGACCTCCCCATTCTGCGTCTCCACATAGCTTCCGTGCCCGGATTTCTGCAAAACAGATTCCGGGTTATAATATTTCGGCTTTAAGTGGTCGGGATCGTGGCGTTCGTAAGACTCTCCCGGGACAGAGGTCACGATCGGATTCATCGGGTCCTTTTCATACGGCCCCCATACCTGTTTCGACCGCCCCATCGTAACACAGTGGTTATATCCGGTACCGCCTTCCGCACACATGATGTAATAATATTCTCCCCGTTTCGTCAAATGCGGCGCCTCAATACAGCCTCTGTCCGTGCCGCCGTTCCAGATCCGTTTCGGGTATCCGATGATGCTCTTCTTCTCCGGTGAATACTCCACCATGCAGATGGCACCAGGCTTCTCATAGCCCTCTCTCGTCTCCCATTCCAGAGACACGACCCATTTCCTGCCGTCATCGTCATGGAACATGGAAGCGTCAAATCCGGAAGAATGCAGGTATACCGGCTTGCTCCACGGACCTTTAAGATCCTTTGCCGTAACAACAAAGTTGTCCACATCAAAATATCTGGCGTTCATCGAATTCATGACACCGTACACGACATAAAATAAATCCTCCTGCTCACAATAAGTCAGGCACGGCGCCCAGATTCCCTTTGCAGAAGGCAGTTTTTTTAAGTCTACCTCCACATCATTGGTCAGCACATGTGTGTACAACTCCCAGTTTTTCAAGTCTTTGGAATGATAAACCGGAATTCCGGGGAACCACTCAAAAGTGGATACTGCCAGATAATAGTCGTCCCCTTTCCTGCAGATACACGGGTCAGGGTTAAAACCAGGTAAAATAGGATTTCTTATCATCGTTATTTCCTCCTATGCATTCATTTCTTTGTTGTCCTCAAACCAGCCGTGTGCCACGCATTTTCCAAGATCCCAGGCGTCCCAGCCGATCCAGCCCTTTTCATTTACCGTATCAAGAAGCAGCTTGTAATTCCAGTAGAAATATCCGCTGCCCTTCTGCCACGCCCGAAGCTGTGCCTCTGCCACCGCCTGATAGATCTCCCTTTTCTCTTCCTCACTGTAAGTCTCTGCCTCAGCACCCTCGATGCCGTTTAATACAGACTGCCCGCCCTTTGTATCACATCCGCAGGCCTGGGAATTGAAAAGACACCATTCTCCGCAGATCACCGGGAAGTACTTTTGCATCTCTTCCACTGCTTTCTCATACTTCTCACGGATATACGCCACATAAGCATCTTTATTCTGGGCACATCCGTCACGCTCTGCCATCATAAGGTACTGATGGGTATCCAGGACTACATTTACAAACTCCTCTTCCCGCATGAAGTCCTTCCATGCAAAAAGGTCGAATCCGTCATGGAATACGATCACCTTCTCTTTCGGAAGATATTTCCTCATTCTGCGGTACGCCTCCACATAAAATGTTTTCAGGAAATCCAGCTCCACCGGCGCGCTGCCTGCTGCCATATCAGGATCTACTGCCTTGTAACGCTCCATGACATCAAATACATCCCAGGCAGCCTTCGTCAATGGTTCATTCACGATCTCGATTCCCCACAGGCTTCTGGTTTTTGCATACCGCTGTGCCAATCTCTCCAGCACATCCAGTGTAAATGCCACACTCTCCTCCTGCTGCGCCCATTTGCACACCCCGGAAAGCCCTCCGTTATCAAATCCATTCTGGCTGCCCGGCACCGTATGCAGGTCGATCAGCACCTGTAAGCCATACTTTCCGGCCCAGTTCATCGCTTTGTCCAGCTCCCTGATACAGCCGATGAATGGCTCACAGTCCCCAAAGATAAAGTAAGGAACCGGGATCCTCACCGCATTCATCCCATAGGATTTAATGACTGCAAAATCTCTTTCCGTAATATACTCGCTGCGGTGCACCCTGATCCGCGCCTCATAGACCTCTTTTGTTAGCTGCCTCGGAAGATAGTACTCATCCTCCGCCGTGGTTCCTTCGAATAAAGCCGGACTCATCCATTTTTCCAGAACAAGCCAGTTTCCCAGATTTACACCTTTTATATACATAATCTGCATCCTCTCTTCTCAAATCACACTTTTACAAATCGCACGATCTCCTACGCCTCTGCCCTCTTCTTTAAGTCTTCGATGATTCCGTCGAATTCTTTGTCCAGCTTATATCCCTGCAGCAGTAAGATGATCACAACATAGATCACTATCGGGATAATTGCAAATGCCAGCTTTACAGAGAAAACTGCTCCTGCTGACTGAACGGCTGCAGAGTCCACATAGCCGCCCATGGAGATGATCCCTCCCAGGATCGCAGATCCAAGTCCGTTTCCAATCTTATATCCAAAACTGCATGCACTGTTTACAAGCCCCTCGGTACGGTTTCCTGTCTTCCACTCTCCGTAGTCAATGGTATCGGAAACCATTGCCCACATCGTTGCACCCATACATGCGGATGCCACACCGCGAAGTACACTGCAGGCGATAATCAGTCCATAATGATCTGTCAGAAGCATCAGGCCAAATCCCAGGATATTCAGTACGCACCCAACGATCATGACATTTCGTTTCCCCATTTTTTTCACAAAAAACGCTACGATAAACATCGTCACGATCTGAGAAATATACACTGCATTTCCGATCGGTGCCACCAGGTTCTTGTCACCCAGTACGGCCTTTGCGAAGTAAACCGTTGCCCCTCCATATAAAGCCATGGAAACAAAAATCAGAGCCAGCATGATCGTTACAAGAATCCAGTATTTATTTTTGAGCAGTGAAACAAAGCCCTCTTTGACCGGAACGTTTTTCACTTCCCCATCTTTCACCGCCGGCTTTACGCGTTCCTTGCAGCCTGCAAAATTGATAAGGAACAAGATCACTGCGATCAGTCCGAATACGCCGAAGGTCTTACTCCATGCCGCTGCATTGTCACCGAAAAATTCTACAAACTTTAAGGTATATGTATTAATAAAAAGTGAGCCTGCCGTTGCAAGCAGATTACGGAATACGCTCAGCACACTTCTTTCATATGGATCCTGTGTCATCAATGCGTTCAATGAAGAGTACGGTACATTGATCGCTGTGTAGATTACCGTAGACACCAGGTTATATGTAATGAACACATACACCAGTTTTGCGTTGGAAGCCCAGCTTGCCGGTACCGAAAACAGCAGCACTCCAGCCAGCGCAAACGGGATACACATCCTGAGGATCCATGGCCTGGCCTTTCCAAATTTAGAATGGGTCCGGTCCACGATATTTCCCATAATCAGATCGCTGATTCCGTCAAAAATTCGGGAAACCAGCATAATGATCCCGACTGCCCCTGCATTTACGCCCGCATAATCTGTATAGTATAGAAGCAGAAAACCGGTCATTGCCGTATATATAATATTGCAGCCTGCATCCCCGCATCCAAATGCAAAACGTTCAAAAATAGATAATCCCTTTTTCTTTGCCTGTTCCATTAGAACAATCCTCCTTAATCCTCTCATCTGTTCATCACCCGGCATTTAAGCCTGTCTAAACGGTTACCGGAAGGAATCTAGTGTACTAATCTGTTTTGATTCCTTTGATGGTTTTATTTTAGCAATTTTCTTACTAAAGTATAAGGATTTAAACAAACGAAAAAATAGGTCGATACTAACTTTTCAGTATCGACCTGCAATCTCAATTAAATCTTTCTTCTTCGAAAATCTCTGCTCCAACTGATTACTCGCACCAATGGCGCGAGTTTTTCCTAATAATCGTTTCTTATTGTTTCCGTGCTTCCCTCGGTGTACACCCATACACCTCTTTGAACATTCTGCGGAATACCTTATCATTATAAAACCCGTGTTTCTCCTGAATATCCTTGACCGGCATATTCGTATTCAGCAGATCCACATATATTTTCTCCAGACGTACCATATTCAGATACTCTAAAAATGTCATTCCCATATTGTTCTTGAAAAAGCGGGAAAAGTAGATCTCATTCAGCCCTACCAGACCCGCAATCTCTGGAATTGATATTGGTTCCCGATAGTGTTCCTCCACATATTCAATGATCCTCTGGATCCGTTCCAGGTTCTTCTCATTCTTCTTCCGCTCATTCCTGTCCACTTTATAAGAGAATGAATGGATCAGGATATAGATGATCTCAAAGATCAGGCTGTAGCACCGAAAGACATACCCCTCCACCTGAAATTGGTAATTGATCCAGAGATCCTGCAGCGTACTGCGGATATTCGCAAGCTTTGTCTGCACCTTCGGATCTTTTGACTCCAGATCCACCGCAAAAGAATATTCCCGGATATCCGGCATGAACTTCTCTAGAAATGAGATCGGAATCTGTAACAGGATCGCCGTATTCCCGTTCATACATCTGGTTGAGTGAATGCTCATCGGATTAATGACAACGAAATCATTAACCTTAAGCTGGGTCGTCTTATTATTTACCTGAATCTCCAGATCCCCATGTGTCAGATAGATGATCTCGATCCAGTCATGGAAATGCTTGTTGATGACTGTCTGCCCCGGATCGATGAAAAAGTCCAGGTGCAGGTCTAACATCTCATTCTTATCTATAAATTCGTGGTGGTATTGTTCCATAAGTACTTGCTCACCCCTTTACAATGCATTCATCCTTTCACCAGTTTATCACAACTTTTCACTTCTATAAAGAACAGCCTTCATGGTATAATAAATTAACCTGATGAAAAAATAACTTTTCTTCGGATATATGTGTTATTCTGGATCCAAAGTCTCATCTTGGCAGATTATGAAGAAATACTTCTTCACAGTTTTCAGATAGGATAGGATCAGCTGATCGTGGAAAAACTATTTATTATTGGAGGAGATAATATGACCAGAGAAGAGATTCTCGCCGGCGAATCCAGGGATGTGGAATTCAAGGTACAAAGACCGGCAAAAAGCATAGTATATATGAAATCCGTTGTCGCTTTTGCTAATGGAAAAGGCGGACGCATCGTCTTTGGAATTGACGATGACACCAGAAAGATTGTCGGTATCCCTGAAGAAAGCATTTTTCGTGAGATGGATGCCATCACGAATGCGATTTCAGATAGCTGTGAGCCGGTTATCGTTCCTGATATCTATCCGCAGACTATTGATGAGAAAACCATCATTATTGTTGAAATCAGTGCTGGAAAACAAAAGCCATACTACATTAAGCAGAACGGTATCACCGACGGCGTTTATATGCATGTGTCCGGAACATCCAGGAAAGCTGACCGCGCTATGACACAGGAAATGTACTATGAATCAGAAGGCCGCTCCTATGACACAGTAATCCGCAAAGACCTGACTGTATCTAATGAAGAAATTAATGCTCTCTGCACAGAGATGAAGAAGGTAGCTCTTTCAAAATGTAAAAACAATGCGCAGCGAGAGACAGTAAAAGATGTGACCCAAAATGTTTTGTTGAATTGGGGGATTCTGGCAGAAGATGAGAACGGTTTGATTCATCCGACCAATGCCTATATCTTCCTTACAGGGCAGGATGCTTTCCTGTCCAAAATCCAGTGTGGTATGTTCAAAGGGACAACCCGTTCTGTTTTTATAGACAAACGCGAATATGAAGGACCATTATGGCAACAGGCCGAAGAAGCCTTTCAATTTGTGCTCCGAAACATCCACCTTGGTGCTAAAATAGAAGGGCTTTACCGCCAGGATATTTACGAGCTGCCGCCGGACAGTATTCGAGAGCTTATCATCAATGCCGTGATGAACTGCAGCTTTCTGCAGTCGTCGCACATTCAAGTTGCCATCTATGATGACCGACTGGAAATCACCTCGCCGGGTGGTTTGATGCCGGGGGTGACTATTGACCGGATGAAAGAAGGCTACTCCCAAATTAGAAACCGTGCACTGGCCCATGCATTTTCTTATATGAAATTGATTGAAGGCTGGGGTACCGGAATTCCAAGACTACTTCGGGAAATGAAGGATTATGGTCTTCCTGAACCTGAATTCATTGATATGGAGATTGCACTGCGGATAAACCTGTATAGGGCACAGGCCTGCACCATAACTAGCTCAGAAACTGGTACTGATGCTAAAACCAGCGAAGAAACTAACGTAGAAACTGGCGTCGACATCAAAACTGGCGAAGAAACTAACGCAGAAACTGACGTCGGCATTGAAACTGGCGAAGAAACTGACGTAGAAACTGACGTCGGCATTAAAACTAGCGAAGAAACTAATGCAGAAACTGAAAGTGAAAAAGATACAAAAGACAAAATCTTAGCTGAAATAAAATGCGATCCCGTTATTACACAAAAGCAGTTGGCTGAAAAAATAGGATTGTCATATAGCGGCATCCGATATGCCATGAGACAATTACAGGATGAAGGAATACTAAAAAGAACTGGTTCTACCAAGAAAGGCCAGTGGACAATCAAGGAAAGTTGAGACAGCGGCAATCAAAAGCACATAGATTGTCCCATCGCCTTCATGGCATAATCTAAGTAAATATAATTGTAACTGTTCATGGTTCTGAACAGTTACATATAATTAAAGGTGATTAACTGTAACCCGGTTAGTCGCTTTTATTTTGTCCAGTTAAGTGTTATATTTCCTGAACTGTATTACCACTGCCATTTCCCCTGAAAACATGGTATAATGCTCGCACTTAGCGAGGCGTTGCCGAGCTTAGTAAGACACATACCCAAATCCTTAGCGAGGTGTTTTACGATGATTGTGTCAGTACACTTGTATTTGTGGTACAATGATAAAATAAAACAGACATTATGTTTTCTGAGAAAAAGGAGGAGAGACATGAGATTTAATCCCAGCAGCACCTTTTTATTCGTACTGGCAGGCATCATCATTCTTTTTGTCATCTGTCAGTCACTATTTTTTCTGGTTCGGGCGTACAGAAGAGGGAAAGCCCTTGGTATGGATATGGTGAAGATCCGTCAGACCATCATTTCCACCGCGGTCTTCACCTTTGCACCGGCCGTATCTATTTTACTTGGAGTCATCACACTTTCAAAGTTCCTCGGGCTTCCGCTGCCCTGGCTCCGCCTCAGCGTAATCGGTGCCATTACATATGAGCTTCCGGCCGCTACTACCACCGCCAATGCCTTACACGTCGTACTGTCAGAGACAGTCACAGACCCTAAGGTATATACTGCCATTGCCTGGGTCATGACGCTTGGCATTTTCCCCGGTCTCATCTGGGTTCCCTTGTTTATCCGTAAAATTCAGGGCGGCCTTATGAAGATCAAGGACAAAGACAGCAAATGGGGGGACATTATGATGACGGCGCTGTTCCTTGGGATGATCTCCGCCTTTCTGGGAATGGTTTTTGCAGATATCCGCTCAGGCTTAAAGGGCTGGATCCCGATTTTTATTCTGCTGTTTTCCGCGCTTTTGATGGGGATCTGCGGACTGCTGATCAAAAAATGCAATCTAAAATGGCTGGAAAACTATGCACTGCCCATCAGTATGCTCGGAGCCATGGTATTTGCCATATTCATTACACCATTGATAGGAGGCTGATCTTATGAAATTACAGAATTATTCTTACGAAGACAGAACGCATCTTTTCGGACGTATCTGGATCCTGACCGCATTAGTTTTGATCTTCTCATTTCCCATTGCAGCTTGTATCTATTATGATGCGTGGCCTGGCTTCACCCCTGTTTTGAAAGGTCTCCTGGGGGTTGCGCCTATCTTCTGGACTGTGGGACTGATCGAAGTACTCACCTTCGTCCCAATGCTGGGAACAGCGGGTTCCTACCTGGCTTTTGTAACAGGCAACCTGACGAATTTAAAGGTGCCTGCCGCCCTGACTGCCATGGAAAATATGAACGTAAAACCCGGCTCAGAAGAGGGTGAGGTCGTCTCTACCATAGCGATCGCCACTTCTTCTATCGTAACAACAGTGATTATCGCCATTGGGGTCGCCTTGTTAGTTCCTCTGACGCCGATCCTGAACTCACCGGTTTTAAAACCGGCCTTTGACAACATTCTTCCTTCTCTTTTTGGAGGACTTGCGGTTGTCTATGTAAGCAAGAACTGGAAAATCTCCATCGCCCCATTGGTTTTTATGGTGCTTCTTTTCCTGATCGCTCCTTCCCTTTCCAGCTCCGTAGGTGTTCTGGTTCCGGTTGGCGCACTGATCGCGATCGGCGGGGCAAGGATCCTATACAAAAAAGGAAAATTATAGCTTACATGGCTGTGAATTGCTGCAAATTATAAAAGTAAAACAGGAGGCTCATTATGATGATTATATGGATATTATTAATTCTGATTGTTCTTTTTCTGGCTGTGCTCGTTTTCCGGGCAGCGTCTTTTAAGCCTAAGGAAGAATATAAGCCATCCGGCGAGGCGGTTATACTGGATTCCGATAAAATCGTGAAGGATATGGTAGAAATGATCCGCTGTAAGACCATTTCCTACAACGATCCTGCTTTGATCGACAAAGATGAATTCACCAAATTCCAAGAACTGCTGCCACAGCTTTACCCTCATCTCCATGAGACATGTTCGCGGGAATTCGTCGGAGAGACGGGAATCCTGTACTGCTGGAAAGGAGAGAGGCAGGATGCTCCGGTCGTCCTCATGTCCCATTATGACGTCGTACCGATCGAGGAATCCCAGTGGGAAAAGCCTGCATTTGACGGCATCGTAGAAGACGGCGTTCTATGGGGCCGCGGAACATTAGATACCAAGGGAACGTTGTGCGGAATCATGGAAGCGGCTGAAAAACTGATCTCAGAAGGTTTTCAGCCCAAAAATGACATCTATTTTGCATTTTCCGGGCAAGAGGAGATCAACGGCCCGTCCTGTCCTGCCATTGTAGATTTATTTGAACAGCGCGGCATCCGCCCTGCACTCGTAGTGGACGAGGGCGGTGCGGTCGTGGAAAGTGTATTTCCGGGTGTGACTCGTGACTGTGCCCTGATCGGCATAGCAGAAAAAGGTCTGACCAACATCGAATTCCATGCCAAAAGTAATGGCGGCCATGCCTCCATGCCCCCGGTACATACGATCGTCGGAGAACTGGCACAGGCAGTCACCGAGGTGGAAAACCACCCCTTCCCGCGTCAGCTCACGAAGCCTGTCAAGGAAATGCTGGATACGTTGGGAAGATATTCCACCTTTGCCTATAAGCTGATCTTCGCAAACCTGTGGTGCTTTGAGGGACTGTTTGATAAGATATGCCGTTCCCTCGGCGGAGAACTCAACTCCATGATGCGTACCACCTGCGCTGTCACGAAAATGGAAGGCGGAAAGGCATTCAACGTCATCCCGCCAAAAGCATCCGTGGGAATGAACCTCCGGCTCCTTGGCAAAGATACCGTAGAATCGGCAAGAGCTTACTTAGAAAATACGATCCATAATCCGAACATCGAGGTTACCGTATACGAAGGAAGAAACCCTTCTATCGAGTCAGATACAGACTGCGAGGAATACAAACGTCTCTGCCAGGCCGTTTCTGATACCTGGACAGAAGCCATCGTATCGCCATATCTGATGATGGCCTGCAGCGATTCCTGGCATTACTGCCGGATCACAGACAGGGTGTATAAGTTTTCGGCAATGAAGCTTTCCAAGGAAGAACGAGGTATGATACATGGAAATAATGAGAGAGTGCCAATCGAAACGCTTGTGAAAACAGTGGAGTTCTATGTACGGCTTATGAAGAAGTGCTAGTATAAGTGACACTAAATACTTTAGTCTCGCTTATACTAGGAAGGAGTATCGACTAATTGAGCAAACAAAACAAAGGTATTATAGAAATTGTAACCGTATTTATAGCGGTGTATCTGATCCCATTTTTTATTTCCTTCTTAATCGAAAAGATTGACCTCCCAGGTATGAATCTGATTTTACCTGCAATTGTTTGTCTTTTTATGGCACTGATCCCCTGCCTTGTTGTCTGGAAGAAAAAAATTGATTGGAAAAAGTTTGGGTTCTGGAAGACAGGAATGGGATGGCAAATTTTATGGGGCATCATAATTTTTGCGGTATTGTTTACAATATTTATTTTGCTTCCAATACTTTTAGGGGCAGATCCATCCAAAACATTAGGTGTTGAATTAGACTCGGTAAAAGAACTAGTCGGTAATATTTTGTTTTATTTTTTCTTCGTAGCTGCTGGAGAAGAGATTCTTTTTCGTGGGTATTTTTATACAAGAATTATGTATCTTTCTGACAATCCACGACTGGCAATTTTTCTTTCCTCTATTTTTTACGGTGTAGCACATTTGCAAAGTATTTGGGGGATTAGGCTTATGTTTAATACTATGATACATGGTTTTGTTTATAGTATAGCGAGATACAAATTCAAAAACTGTTCTCTATTGTCTCTCATAATTGCTCATGCATTACACGACTCAATGATTGATGTATTATCTTTTATTCTTTTATAAAAAGATATGGGGGCAAAACGTATTTTGCCCCCTCAT
This sequence comes from Faecalicatena sp., assembly GCF_058819085.1. Lineage (NCBI taxonomy): Bacteria > Bacillati > Bacillota > Clostridia > Lachnospirales > Lachnospiraceae > Faecalicatena > Faecalicatena sp. Next base: position 71,719 of record NZ_JBZUUL010000007.1, on the reverse strand, counting down.
CCAAACTACAGCACTTTCCCGACCGCCGCTCTCCACCCGGCGGTCTTCTTACGTCTTCTCTCCTCCTCCATCTGCGGAAGGTAACGCGTCCTTTTCATCTGCCCGAATACCTCATCCGTATATACGCCCAGCGCGATCCCTGCCGCGTAAGCCGCTCCGATCCCTGACAGCTCTTCCGCGTCCGGCACCAGCACCTCCGCATTCAGGATGTCGCTTTGGAACTGCATCAGATATGTATTCCTTGTGGGGCCGCCGTCTACTCTGAGTTCGATCTCTTTTAATCCTGCATCCTGACTCATGGCATCTACGATATCCATGATCTGATATGCGATACACTCCGTACATGCCCGTACGATCTCCGCACGCCTGGTGGTTCTGGTGATCCCGCTTAAGCTGCCCTTTGCATGACTGTTCCAGTAAGGCGCGCCAAGCCCTGTAAATGCGGGAACGAAGTATAGATCATCGTCCTGCTCCGCCTCCCGGCACAGCCCTTGTGTCTCTCCCGGAGAGCTGATCAGCTGCACCTCATCCTTTAACCAGCTGATGACCGCACCTGTGTAATTGATATTGCCCTCCAGCACATAATTGACTTTTCCCTGCATCTTCCAAGCCAGGGAGGTCACGACTCCATGAGTGCTCATGACAGGCTGCTCTCCCGTATTCATCATAATCGAAGAACCTGTTCCGTAAGTTGTTTTCATCATACCCGGACGTAAGCACCCCTGACCGAATAACGCTCCATGGGAATCTCCCAGTACTCCGTTGATTGGAACTTCATGGGGCAGTACGCCGCCGAAATCTGTCATTCCAAAACAGCTGTCGGAATCGCAGACCTGGGCGAGACTGTCTGCCGGAATCCCGAAGATCCCGCAGATTTCCTCATCCCACTTAAGAGTATGGATGTTAAATAACTGTGTTCTGGATGCATTGGAGTAATCTGTCTTATAAGACTTTCCCCCTGTCAGCTTATAGATCAGCCAGGTATCCACGGTTCCAAAACAGAGTTCTTTCTTGTCAGCCTTCTGCCGTGCTCCGCTGATTTCTTTCAGAATCCATGCAAACTTGGATGCCGGAAAATAAGGGGAGAGTTTCAGACCTGTATGCTCCCGGATCAATTCGCTGTATCCTGACTTTTCTACCCGTTCACAGATTGCAGCAGCACGGGCACACTGCCAGACAATCGCATCCGTCACTGGTTTTCCCGTAACAGAATCCCAGACAAGGGAAGTTTCCCGCTGATTGCTGATTCCCACACCTGCAACTTTTTCTCTGTCGATCCCTGTTTTTTCCAGAAGATCCTGTACAACACGGACCGTATTGTGGTAGATTTCTTCCGGATCATGGGAGACCCAGCCGCTTTCATTGACGACCTGGCGGTGGGAAAGGTCCGAGCGGTCCAGCAGTTTTCCTGTCCCGTCAAACAAAAGCGCCTTCGTTCCCTGTGTGCTCTGGTCGATACTGATAATATATTGCTCCTGCATTTTATGCCTCCTGCTAAAAATCTTGTGTTTAATCTCTTCTGCTAAACATCTCCGACAGACCTTCTTTATGAGATTGCTTCTTTTACTTTTGCCGCAATCCCCTCTGCATTCAATCCATAGTAGTCAAATACCTCCTGTGAGGTTCCCGTAATAACCGGTGCATCCGGCAGTGACATATTCAGGACCTTTTTCGGACACTCCCTTGACAAAACCTGTGACACCATGGAACCAAGTCCTCCAAATGGTGCGTGTTCCTCCACGGTAACAACACCTTTCACCTTAGAAGCAGCTTTTCTGACCGTCTCTTCATCCAGCGGTTTTACGCAGTACATATCGATCACAGCCGCATGGATCCCTTCCTGCTCCAGAAGCAAAGCGGCATCCTTCGCCGGCTTCACCATTTCCCCGCAGGCAATGATCACTGCATCTTCCCCCTCTTTCACGATGGTGGCCTTATCCATCTCAAAAGATACATTTCCTTCTTCATACACCGGGTCTACGGCATTTCTTCCGACCCGGATATAAGCCGGCTTCTCATCCTTCAACAGAGCTTTTGTCAATGCCTTTGTCTGATAAGCATCGCTGGGAATATACACGCGCATGTTCGGAATGGCGCTCATCGCCGCAATATCCTGCGCGGAATGATGGCTCATGCCGAGCGCCCCATAGCTGACGCCGCCGCTGATTCCGATCAGTTTGACATTGGTATTAGAATATGCCACATCCACCTTGCACTGCTCATAGCTTCTCGTGGATAAAAAGCATGCCGGAGAAACAGCATATGCCTTCTTACCGCATTTTGCAAGCCCGGCCGCAATACTGACCAGATTCTGTTCTGCGATCCCCGTCTCCACAAACTGCTCCGGGTATGTATCCGCAAACGGAGTAAAGGAGCCGCTCCCCCGGGAGTCACTGCACAACGCCACAATGCTCTTATCCTGTTTTGCATGTTCCATCAATACTTCACAAATCATCTGCTTATTCGCTGTTTTTCCCATTATTGTGCAGCCTCCTCTGCCTGTTTTAAATCCGCCATTATCTGTGCATATTCCTCGTCCGTCGGCACTTTATGATGCCAGGAAGCTTTATTCTCCATGACAGAGGAACCTTTTCCTTTTATTGTATTGGCAATCAAGACGGTCGGTTTCCCTTTCACCGTCTTCGCCTCTTCAAATGCCGCCTTTAACTGCCCGATATCGTTGCCGTCCACTACGTCGATCACATGCCAGCCAAAGCTTTTGAACCTCTCGTGAAGATCATCGTGAGCCATGACATCCTCCGTATTTCCTGAGATCTGCAGACGGTTTCTGTCCACCACTGCACAGAGGTTATCCAGCTGATAATGGCTTGCCGCCATCGCGCCCTCCCACACAGAGCCTTCCGCCAGCTCGCCGTCTCCCATGACCGTATAGACGCGGTATGACCTGCCATCCATCTTCCCGGCCTTTGCCATACCGACACAGACAGGAAGCCCATGTCCCAGGGATCCTGAATTCATCTCGATACCCGGCAGCTTATTGTTCGGGTGCCCGATAAATTTGGAATCAAACCGGCTGAATTCCTGATGTAACTGCTCTTTCGGGAAAAATCCTTTCTCTGCCAGCACGGAATAATATGCCTCCACAGAATGTCCCTTGCTCATGACAAATAAGTCTCTGTCCGGGGAATCCATATTTTCCGGGCTGATATTCATCTGGTCAAAATACAGCTCCACCAGGATCTCCATGACACTCATATCTCCACCGATATGGCCCGCTTTCCCTGCCCGGATCAGGTCGACCGTATCTTCTCTTAGTTTGTATGCCAATGCTTTCAAATTCATGTTATTTCCACCTTTCACATCTAACAATCGTAACAGTTCAGACAAGCTGAACTGTTATTAACAATCGCTTATCACTCGCCTCTTAAATATGCCTTTACTTCTTCTTCGATCGGGTCATACAGATCCGGAGTTACACCGATATATTTACAAGCCTCATAGAGTACCGGGACAACATCTTTGTGGATTCCCACACAGTGATGGATGTAAGGTCCTTCCACGATCTTTGCCTCCAGACGTTTGATGTTCTCCACTTCTACCCAGAGATACGTTCCCATTCCTTTCGGGCCGTCCACACCTTTTGCTTTTCCAAGAAGCAGGGAATATTCCCCGTTGTCTCCGTCAAAACGGCAGAGTGTGACTTCTCCGTGTTTCGCCTCTGCGGTGAGGCTTCCCGGATGTTCAAAGGCTAATGGGTAGGTTAACTGTGGCTTTTCCTTTGCCACCGATACCGGCCATGGGCCGCAGTGCTGCAGGAGTTCTCCGTTGGCAATATCAGGATGTCTGATGGTCCAGTCTGCGAAGAATCCTCTCGCCTCGTCCATGCCTGCGGCTTCTACCATCAGCGCTGTGATCGCACCATGGATATCTGTCTCGCAGACAACCGGGATTCCTTCTTCATTCAAAATCGCGTTAGCCGCACACGGCATCACTCCCAATTCTGTCTGCAGTGCATTCCAGCACTGGATCGCTGCCGCCTGACAGCCGTATTTTGCCACAAGATGCTTCATCGCCACGGCAAGGGAAGCCACATTCTCTACCTGGTGCTCCTGGATCTTTACCTCCATCGTCTCATTGATGTAAGCGATCATTGTCTGAAGCTCTGTCTTCTCCTCTTTGACAGACTTCACTTCCTCTGTCAGCTCTGTCATCGGTATCGGTGCCAGCTGTACATTGAACTTCTCCAGAAGCTCTCCTTCGTTGCACATCGTCGTCCAGAAATCAAACGGTCTCGTAGAGATCTGTAAGATGCGGATATTGCGGAATGTTTTCACCACATTGCAGACCGCCAGGAAATCTCTCACCCCGCGCTCGAACACCGGGTCATTCAGACGGCAGTTTGTCAAATATGTAAATGGAATCTGGAATCTTCTTAAGACCTTTCCGGTTGCAAACAGACCGCACTGGGTATCTCTAAGCCTGGTTCCGTCCGGCTCCGGGCGTTCATCCAGCGGTCCCCAGAGAAGCACCGGGACTCCCAGCTTCTTTGCCAGTCTCGCGCAGACATACTCTGTACCGAAGTTGCAGTGAGGCAGCATCAGACCGTCCACTCCCTCGGCTTTGAACTTCGCTGCGATCTTTTCCACATCCTGATCGTCGTAGAGAAGCCCTTCCTCATTGATATCTGTAATATCCACAAAATCAATCCCCAGCTCTTCCAAACGTTTCGCAGTCAGTCCCCGAAACTTAATCGCATCCGGCGCGCTGAAAATACTTCTCCTTGTCGGTGCAAAACCTAACTTAATTTTCTTCATTATGAATTCCTCCTTGTTTCTATAAGGGTGCCTTTTGTTTTCGTTAACTGCAGTATATCCTTCACCATGCTTAATTTCATCCAATTATTCAGTATAATTCACTTAATTAATCACTTAACCATTGAAATAATTAAGGACTGCGTTCATAATAAAGCTTAGATAATTCTGTGTCTCTGACACAAATCCGCTAGTTAATATATTTAAAATAGAAGGAGAATTCTCATGACGATTACAGCAAAGGAACTGGCTAAAAAACTAAACCTGTCCGCAGCCGCCGTCTCCATGGCGCTGAATAATAAACCGGGAGTCAGCACTGCTACGCGCAAACAGGTCATGGATGCCGCTGTCGAGTACGGCTATGACCTTTCCCGCATTTCAGAAAAACACACCACAGGTGGAAATATTTATTTTGTCCTATACAAAAAGCACGGTGCTGTTGTGGCGGACACCCCGTTCTTTTCCGAGTTGTCTGACGGGATCGTACTTGGCTGTAAAGACGCGGGATATAAAGTGAAGATCAGCTATATTTATGGAGATGAGGGCGATGTGGAAGAACAGCTGGAAGAAATCCAGTATTCAGACTGTGTCGGGATCGTGCTCCTTGGAACGGAGATGACACCCGAGGATTTAAAGATCTTCAAAAAGCTGCCGATTCCTTTCGTGCTCCTAGATACCTATTTTGAAACCGTTGACTGCAATTATGTTCTGATCAACAATGTGCAGGGAGCCTATCTTGCCGCCAGCCATCTGATCAAGAAGACCAAAAAGCAGCCGGGATACCTAAAGTCGTCCTATCCGATCGGAAACTTTGCAGAGAGAAATTCCGGTTTCTTCAAGGCGGTCCGGGCCTACGGGATGGCTTCCTCGAAGAGTATCGTTCATTCCCTGACCCCATCCATCGACGGTGCTTATGCTGATATGAAGGAAATCCTGGAAAATGGAGAGGAACTGGCTCCATGCTACTTCGCCGACAACGATCTGATCGCAGTGGGGGCTATGAAGGCGCTGAAAGAATTTGGGTATTCCATCCCGGAGGATATCGCGCTTGTCGGATTTGACAACATTCCTTTGAGCCGGATCGTGGAACCCTCCCTGACCACCATACACGTGCCGAAGCAGTATATGGGGGAGATGGCCGCCAAAAGGCTAATCACGATACTGAAAGAAAAGGGGACCAAGCCCGTTAAGATTGAGATTGCAACACAACTGATTGAGCGGAATTCTGTATGAAAAAGATGATTTTCCAGCGCTCAAATATTCTATGACTAAATTCCAGGACTATTTTAGAACTTTCTAAGACTAAAAGAAGAAAAACCACGCAGCTGCCATTACCAGCCCACGTGGTTCTTCTTTATGTATGCTTCATATCAAATACTCATTTATATTACGCCCCTATGGATCTGCATTATGAAATCCGAGTTGCCAGCACCGCGATGCCTTCCTTCCCCGGCAGTCTGAGATCTGTAGTTCCGCTCGCCTCTTCAAGCAGTGTCTCTCTGGTCATCTCCCACACATCGATCACTTCGATCCGGTACGTCTTATCCTTCGGCAGACGGATCGAGGATACTTTGGCACACTGTCTTGCATAATATTTCAGGAATACCTCATCTCCACAACGTCCGTTATACATTGCATTTTTCATTTGGATGATCTCCTGATTCTCACCACTAAGAGAATTCAACAGCTTGAAGAATGGATGCTCCTGCACATCACCCTTCTTTTCCTCCGTAGCATTAGAAAAATCTTCCCAGACAGGCTCGGCCCAAGGAGACACATGCTCCGGCAGACTATAGAAGAGATCCTTCATAAACGCGATCCTCTTTGGGCTTTCTCCTTTCAGCCTGCCGCCTCTTGCCCACCAGAGGACATCATTCTCGTCTAAAAATGTCTCCCCATGAGTCACATAAGCGCCCATTGCACATGCACACCAGAATCGGTTGACCATCTCAAATCCTGAGATATTGCCCCACTCATGCTGCAGATCTCCCTCATAACAGCACTCGTCAAAAACGACTGGCTTTTCATACCGTTTCTGCCACTCACCAGCCTTATGCATGGCGATCGTCTGCACACAGCAGTGCGTCACTGCCGGCCTTGAGAAATCATAAAGCTTCATACAGTTATGGTTGCTTAATAGATGGTGATAAGGATCTTCCTCAGTGATGATCCGCTCAAATTCATACCAGTCTTCTATTGTATGATTGAACATAATATCGTACTCGTTCGCCAAACTCCACCAGATATACGGATAAGCCGCCAGTCTGCGCACTACATACTCCAGATAGACCCTGCATTCCTCCATCGTCAGAAAAGCGAATCCCCAGCGGTCATAGGCATGGAAAAGTATCAGATCCGTCTCGATCTCCATTTCTCCCAGTCTTTCTACGATATTCTCAAAATGTTTCCAGTAAGCCAGACACGGACGATGCACATCCCATTTTCCCTCCGCATTTTTCTCAAATGGATATAATTCAGGATCGTTGTGATTATAATCATAGTGCTTTGGGAAAATACAATGTCTCACCTTGTTAAACGGCGCGTTCTTAAGAGACTCCAGGGTCTGCTCAATAAGATCCTCACTCTGATGTGCCAGAGCATAGATCGTTGTTCCAAAAGGAAGATACTTGGTTCCATCCTCATATTCAAAATGAGTCCCCACAGCCTTTACCATGCCATGACTCTTCGTAGATGCGGTACATTCTTCCTGGCCTTCTGCCTGTACAGCCCCTTCCACTTTCCATGTGTAAGTCCCTGTCTTTTGCGGCAGAAAACGCACCTTGTAAATTCCGTCTCCGTCGTAGAAGCCCTTTACAGTCTTTTTCTCCCCTTCGCACTCAAATGCAGCGCTTACGTTTACCTCTGCCCATGACCCTTCCGGCTCATTTCCATTAAGCTGCAATTCAAACATTTCATAACACTTCATCATACACCCTCCGCTTTCTGCAGAATTTATTATTGTTATTAAGTAGTATAATGTCATATCAGCTTAACTTCAATCCAGAATTAAGTGGATTTCACTGAATTTCAACTTAATTTGACTAGTATAATGTAATTCAATAGAAACTTTACTGTACATATAAAAAGAGCAGTTACCTGCTCCTTTTATATATCTCCCCATTCCTTTTTGCAATCAGATAGTGTATACTCTTCCTCTTTATTTGGATCCGGATCTCTTAGATAATCTTCATAAAGCTTACGGCAATATAAATCATCAGATTTCTCATCCGCAGTAATTCCCTGTATATAAGCTAAAATATAACCTAGTTTATATTCTGGTACAGCAGCCACAGATGTTCATTTATTCCCCTCTCATTTGCATTTACATAACTGTCCTTTTCGCCTATAATTTAATCAGAATCGTAACTGTTCATAGTTCTGAACAATTACTCAGAATCACAATAAAGCATTTTTCCTTGGGAGGCCCGCCATGAATCACAGTTCATACACCAAACAGCGTATTTTTGACGCATTTAACGAATTATTAAACCATACTCCTTTCGAAAAAATCACAGTGGAGATGATCATCCGGCAGAGCGGAGTATCCAAGTCCACCTTCTATCGGCATTTTCATGACAAATATGATGTTCTGAACTTCAATTCCATGGCACTTGCCGAACGTCTGATCGGACAGAGAGTCTGCCGGAACTGGAAGGAATTTTTGTTAAATATGTTTATCGGGATCTCCGAGGATTCCCGCTATTACCGCCGTGCTTTCCGCTCCTCTGGACAGAATGCCCACTCCGGATTTTTGTATGCCTATTCCTTTGGCATCGTAGAAAAATGTTATCTGACAACTACCGGACAGACCCACCTTTCAGTACGCGACCGCTATTCCATCAGCCACTACTGTCATGGATGTGTCGGGATTCTTCAGGAGTGGCTGTATGATATGGATATTCTGACGCCGAATGAGATGGCGGAGATATTCTATGAAGCGATGCCCGAGTACCTAAGGGACACCTGGGTCGTGGCAGAAAATTAGACTCCCGGGTGAATCCGAAGGTCCAAACGGCAGTGGATCCGCCGAAGAACTAAAGCGGCCTCCCTATGAGTATGCTTTAGAAAATGCAAAGAAAATATCTCCGTAGAAAACACTGCCAGACTCATGTTTTCTACGGAGATCTTCCTCTTTTACCACCGGTATTCTTTTTTACTAATACGCTTCAATGTTCTTAATAAAGCACTCCCGTCCTGTCAGCATTTCCAAAAGCTGTGTCTCCTTACAATAGGGGCAGCCTCCCGCCTCCTTTAATTCCTGCAGGCTGAAGGATTCTCCGCAGACATGGCACAGATACCTGGCCGGAAGGATCTCGATCTTTAATTTGGTCCCCTCGAACATGGGGCTTCTCTCCACAGCCGCCGGAAAGCACTTCATCAGATAATCCGGGATGACGGAACTGATCTCTCCGATCTGCATCGTAACAGATTTGATCTCGGTCAGTTCATTGTCCCTGGCGATCTCCAGCACTTTATCCGCCACACTCAGTACGATTCCCAGCTCATGCATCCTTATCCCCCATTCCTCTATCCGGTTCTGGTCATTCTTCCAGTTTCTGCTATATTATTTCTTTTTTCCTGCCAGCTCTTTTGCCTGGCGTGCAACGATTTTGGCGCCTCTCTTGATTAATGTCGGTGCCATATGCCCCACGATCAGCTTTTCATAAGGTACTTCATGCCCGTCATACCTTCGTTCCAGGTGGATGGCGTCAAACTTACACTTGGTCGTACAGATGCCGCAGCCCACGCAGACGTTCTGATCCACCACGGTAGCCCCGCAGCCCAGGCAGCGCTCTGTCTCCTTCTTCACCTGTTCCTCAGTAAAGGTACCGCGCAGGTCACGCATCGTATGCCTTGCCTCCTCCGGGTCCGGCCTGACTGGTTTCTCCCTTGGGGTCCGGTCAAAACTGTCCCAATCCACATTTTCCTTGTCCAGCTCATGATATTTGCCTGCCGGACGTCCGATCAGCAGGCTCTGTCCCGGCTGTACATAACGGTGGATCGACTCTGCCGCTTCTTTTCCTGCCGCAATGGCATCAATCGCAAACTTCGGTCCGGTATAGGCATCTCCGCCCACGAAAATATCCGGCTCTCCCGTCTGATACGTCCTCTCATCCGCCATGGCGGTCTGGTTTTGGTTCAGTCTTACCCGGGTGCCGTCCAGCATTGTTCCCCACTGGATCGACTGTCCGATGGAGACGAGAACATTCTCACACTCCACTATAATCGTATCATTTTCATCATACTGCGGACGGAAACGATGATTTTCATCGAATACAGAGGTACAGCGCTTGAATTCGATTCCCGTCACTTTTCCATCCTCGGTCAGGATCTGCTTTGGCCCCCAGCCGCAGTTTAACGAGATTCCCTCTTCCTTTGCTTCTTCCTGCTCTTCTATCTGTGCAGGCATCTCCTTTTCACTTTCCAGACAGTAGAGCCTGACTTCACTGCTGCCTGCACGGACAGCAGTCCTTGCCACATCAATGGCAACATTTCCTCCGCCCACGACCACGGTCCTGCCTTCCAGCCTCGTTGTCTCATCCAGGTTCACATTACGAAGGAATTCCACGCCGGAGAGTACACCCTGTGCGTTCTCGCCGTCCACGCCGAGCCTTCTTCCCCCCTGTGCCCCCACTGCAAGGTAAAATGCCTCATATCCCTGTTGTCTCAGTTCCCGGATGGTCACATCCCTTCCAACCTCCACGCCGGTTTTCAACACCACGCCCATCTCACGGAGAACCTCGATCTCAGCATCCACAACGTCCTTTTCCAGACGAAATGCCGGGATTCCTAAGGTCAGCATACCTCCGAGACGGTCGTTTTTCTCAAATACCGTCACATCATAGCCACGCATCTGCAGATAATATGCACAGCTTAAACCGCCGGGGCCTCCGCCCACAACTGCGATCTTCCTTAAGTACTTTTTCCCCTGCGGGTTCTGCATCTTCGGTACGAAACGGGTCTCTGCCTTTAATTCCTGCTCTGCGATAAACTTCTTGATCTCATCGATCGCTACCGGCTCATCCACATCTGCACGGGAACATGCATCCTCACAGCGCCTGTTGCAGATATGTCCGCAGACTGCCGGGAACGGGTTGTTCTTCTTAATCAGTTCCAATGCATCCAGATACTGCCCCTTTGCTGCCAGCTTGATATATCCCTGGACTGCAATATGCGCCGGACAGTTCGTCTTGCAGGGCGCCGTTCCATTCTCGTCGATCTCATCCCGGTTATATCGAAACTCCGGGTTCCATCTCTTTTTATTCAACATCCATACATGATCATGGGGCGTCTCCACCTGTTTCTCAGGGATCGGTGTCTTTGTACACAATTTTCTCCCCAGATGGAGTGCATTCACCTGACAGTTTTCCACACATTGTCCGCATGCCACACACTTTTCCACATCAACCTTAGAAACATAGTTGGAACGGTTGAAATCCGGTGACATATAGTATTTGCCCACACGTAAGGAGAAGCAGGAACAGGTGCAGCAGTTACATATGGCTACCGTCTTGCCCTCACCGTCCAGGTTCTGAATCTCATGCACCAGACCATTCTCCTCGGCCCGTTTTAAGATTTCATAGGCTTCCTCTTTTGTGATCTCACGGCCCACACCGGTCCGGATAAAGTAATCCGCGCCTTCGTCAAGCTGGATGCACATGTCGGTCTCCAGATGTCCGCATCCCTCGCCCATCAGACGGCGGGAACGCCGGCAGGTACAGTCGGACACGCACAGCCGCCAGGCTTTTTCAATATAGGAGGAAACTTCCTCATAACTGGCTGCATGGCTCTCCCCGTTGATCGCTTCCTCTACCGGGATAACACGCATCAACCCTTTTCCCACCGGGACGTTCGGCCCCAGCAGCTTGGTGCGCCTGCGGGTATATTCCTCGAAGCATTCCGCAAGAACCGGGTATTTCTCCGCCTGCTCCCGGTTAGCTACCATCATCTCCATGATCCCCGGCACCCAGATCGGCAGCATATAATAGTCTGTGCCGTTCTCATTATGTACCCTCATAACCCCTGTCACAGCCAGATCCCACAGGATCCGCTTTGTTTCCTCCAGAGGCTTCTTGCAGCGCGCGGCAATCTCTTCTGCAGTCATATTTTTACGGACCTTTGTGGCAAGCGCCACCTCCGCCATCTCATCGGTCACGACCGGCTCCAGTATCCGGTATTCCGGGTCGTTGACCGTAATTCCCGTATAAGACTTGGCCTCGACACTGATCTTCGTTGCCAGCTTCATAATCAGCGGTCTCATATCTTCACTCCTTCCCTGCCCAGGCGTCCTTACTTTATGTCCGGTCTCCATTTTCGTGGCAGACCATGAACGCCTGGTCTCTTCCGCCTACAGGCGGCGGTCCCTCTTCCTTCTGTCATACACTTTATCCATAAACTTCTTAAGCTGTGCCGCCAGCTTCATATCCAGATTAAAATAATACACGACCACGCTCAGCCCGAACAGCACGGCAAAAACGACAGCCACTGTTTTCAGGATCTTACAAACACGTTTCCTCATCGTCATCTTCCTTTCCCTTTTGCCAGACCTTTTTGTCTTGCATACTCTGCTGCCCCCAGGGCGCCCATCAGCTGCGGATCAGTATCCAGATCTACAACCTTTAGTTTCAGTACCTGCTCGATCGCCTTTTTCAGACCGTCGTTCTTTGCACAGCCTCCGGTCAGAGTCACACTGTCCGTTGCCCCGGCCTTCTTCGCCATGATAAAACATCTCTTGGCAACGGAGCGCTGGATTCCCGCCGCGATCTCATCTGTCGGCTTCCCTTCGCCTACCAGCGTGATCACTTCACTCTCTGCGAACACCGTACACTGCGCGGTGATCGGGATGACATTCTTTGCCGTCAGCGACAGCTTGGAAAACTCCGGCAGAGACATCTCGAATGCGTTCGCCATCGTCTCATAGAAACGTCCGGTGCCTGCCGCACATTTATCATTCATGGCAAAATTCTTCACCGTGCCATCGGTATCAATGGCAATTCCCTTGATGTCCTGCCCGCCGATATCGATGATGGATCTTACCTTCGGGTCTGTCACATGCACTCCCATGGCATGACAGCTGATCTCGCTGATATTTTCCTGGGCAAAGGGTACCTTATTCCTGCCATATCCCGTACCGATCAGATAAGCCAGGTCCTCCGGCGAATTCAGCTCCGGGATCTGGGAGAGAGTCTCCTCCATAGCTGCCCTGGCACTCTTTTCCGAATTCATCTTACTCTTCATCGTGGTGTGGGCTGCGATTTTCCCATCCTCATCTAATATGACACATTTGGTATAGGTTGATCCCACATCACAACCGCCAAAATACTTTTTCATTCCTCAGTCAGCTCCTCTCCTACCAGTTATTATCATCCTGAAATTCCTCCAGTGACGGATCCAGCGGCTCCTCACGAAGCACCGTCCTCATGTAACGGTTGACTTCGTCACGCATATCCTTGCGCCCTGCTTTTCTCGGATCCATCAGCCCGTGAGTCACCCAGATCAGATGAATGCCCCGCTCTCTTGCCTGTTCCTCAAAAATCCCATGGTATCCGGCCATCGCCTTGCATCCGATGTGTTCATACATAATGACCATATCCGCATGAAATTCCTCGCAGAACCGCCACAGATCATCCACACCTACCTCATACCCGCCGTTGGAACGGTTTCTCATATTCATCTTCATATACAGGTCCGCCATGTCATACAGTGCCTGCTGCTTATCCGTCGTACTGTACAGCTCTGTAGACGTCAGGCTCAGCATATCGATCAGCGGCAGGATGCCCCAGCAGTTCTGCAGCCAGATCGGAAATGCCGTATAATACTGTGCCTGGACACCCCAGAGTACAGCCCTGTGGCGCACCTCTGACACACAGGATACCTTTTTCTCATAGCCCTTATAAGCCAGGTCCGTGATCTTCTGGTCGTTTTCCAGGAAACGCGGATCTCTTCCGCCTCCTACCTGGTAATAGGCATCGCGGTACAGAGCCACGTTATTGCCGATGACCTGAGGATGGTTCGTCTTGGAAATATCCAGCCACTCACGGAACAGCTTCGTCTCCTCGTTGAAAGTCTCCATACATTTAAAATAGTGGTCCCAGTCGAACTTCTCTCCTGTCTGGTCCTCAATAAACTTGATACAGTTCGCGATCTCCTCCGCACCGTATTCCTGTACACTCTGCTGCATATGACGGATCGGGACTGCAAGCTGGAAGGTTGGGATATCGAACCGTCTTGCCTCCACCCCGTTCCCCATCAAACTTCCGTCGCAGGTGGTATTGCAGTTCACCGCACAGACTCCCACCAGAGGGTAATCGTCGTCGATCGCACATCCTAACTCTGCCGCAGGCATCGGACATACATCGGAAGGCAGGCCGAATTCTTCTGCCACATCGATGTAATGAAGGACACCCTCCTGTGCAACCGTCGAAGGGGTATACACGATGGGGATCTCCCGGCAGACCATCTGCAGGTTCGGGAAGCCGTTCATGATCTGGGACATCATATTTTCATCAAATACAACGATCTTTTTATTGAATTCCTGGTCATTGCCGCACTTCGGGTCCGCCCGAAACAGATTGCCGATGGTATCACACACATGCTCCACGATAAAATCAAACTCCTGGTGCGCGATCCGAAGCTGCGGTCCCCTAAGCCCCTCTGTATGACGGTCTACAAAATCCGGTACTGCCAGATAATTGCCCATCCAGCGGTAACGGAAAAAACCTTTGAGGTTCGCAGGCTTTGCCATGAACTTCGTCATCACTGCCCAGTTATGAAGCCAGCGTGTATAGTCATACCACGTGTCCGAAACACCGCGCCATTCACGGCGCTTCTTCGTCTTTTTCCCATAATAAAGGCTGCCCAGTTTTTCACTGTTGATCTTCCTGCCCATCTATCTCCCTCCTTGTATCTTCTTGATTTCCACACTCTCCACAAATGCCTGCACCCTGGTTCTAAGCTGTCCGGAACTTCCGACCACATAGGGCCTGTCGATAGAAAGAACAGGGTAGCCATATTCTTCATGCATGATATAGCTGGCAGCCATTCGCTCGTATCCCCAGTAATCACAGAACTTCATCTGCTCGTAAATGATCCCGTCCGCATGGTACTCCTTCGCCAGCTGATCTACATATGTTTTACGTTCGTTGATCTTCTCCGTGTTCATAAACCTCGGACACTGCCCTGTTACCATGTAATGACGGCAGATCTGGGTCAGCATATCTTCTCCCTCATGCACCGGAATCTCATCACGCCCCGGGAAAGAACCGAAGCAGTGTCTGTCTGCCACTACCATGGCGCCGTTGTCCTCGATCAGCTTCACGAAGTCCAGGTCATCGATCTCAGAACCAGCCAGCACCACACGGATACGGTAAAGTTTTTCCTCATCCGGCTCCCTGCTTTTCACCTCTTCTAAAGTCTCCTCAAGGATAGGAAGCAGTTCCTCCTTCGGACAACAGTAGGTCGCAAGACAGAAGAGATAGAACTCATAACCCGTGATCCTCGGATATTCCTCCTTCCTGAATTCTCCCAGTTCCCGTATCAGACGGCACATCCTGTTATGCTGCTCTACCGCCTTAAAAAGTGCCGCGTCGGACACATCGATCCCATAGACATCATGCAGAGGCTCCAGCACGCGCAGACGCATCTGCTTCACGTAGTGCTTCAAAGCCGTCTCATCCGACTTCATGGGCACATCCGAATAGGTAATGAAAAACTTCTCTTTTTCACACGTTTTTAACAGCTCCATATTCTCTACGCAGCGGTTCATCGCCGCACAGGCATCCGGCGCTATGATACAGTCCAGAAAATTATAACCTCCCTCCACCGCGCGCTCCACCAGGGCACGGCAGTACTCGCACAAAAGACTGGTCATATAATATGTCCCGATCTCGATCGACCCGGTCCTCGGCGCCCGCAGACGCACGGAAAAGCATCCCGGCAGATTTAAGAGTACTTCCGGGATCATGCTGCACACATCTCCCACTGCGATCCTGCCTTCTTCGCATGCTTTCTTCACAAGGTCATTGTTGCACTCATTCAACTGCTGTTCTAATTCATACAGATGTTTCAAATCCTTCATAAATACGACCGCCTCCTTTTTCTTCCCATCACTCTCTCCATCTTATGTTTTACAATTCCAGAGCCCGGATGATTTCCCCGGCCCCCTTCATCAGTTCCGAATCCGCAGGGAGACAGAACACGCTCTTTCCCTGGATATCGTTCACGATCTGTGCCTCATCATTTCCGATCTGGATGAACGGTGCATCCGGGAATGGATTCTCCATGGGAATGACCGTCTGTGTGATCCGATTGACCGCAATGCCTAACTTATCGTACATAACTAAGCGGTCCGCAACCTCCTTGATCGTCCCGATCACCTGCATTCCCTTCCGGCTCTGGTCTGTCACCAGCAGAAGATGTGTCACCTGTTCCATAACCCGGCGGTTCACCTGCTCGATCCCCGCTTCTCCATCGATCACCACATAGTCAAACTGTCCTGCCAGCATAGAGATCACATCCCGCAGATAAGAATTGACTGCACAGTAGCACCCGGAGGATTCCGGCCTCCCGATCGCTACAAAGGCGAACCCCTCCTTCTCATCCATCATATCCAGCAGGCGGAATCTGGCCTCCGATAAAATGTCCTGTGTCTCCTTTAACTTATCCGATACCCCTGACGTGATCTCCAGACGGATATCATCCAGCGTCTCCTTCACCTCCACATCCAGTGCAGTCGCAAGCCCTACAGCCGGGTCTGCATCGATCGCCAGGATCTTTGCCTCCTGATATTTCTCCGTCAGGCTGCGTACCAGCGCCGCCGCAAGAGATGTCTTTCCCACACCGCCCTTTCCGGTTACGGCAATTACTTTTGCATTTCCTTCCATTGCGTTCTCCTTTACTCACTTTCACTTACTTCTCTGATGCATTGCGCGCATCCCTTCTACTTCATCACAGATTCCCTTTAGATCACATGTGCCGCAGTTCATCGGCATCCCCTTCAAAATGTGGTTCAGTGCCTCCGTCACCTCATCCGCCTTAAGCGCTTCTTCTACAAATGGTTTCAGTGTCTTCATTCCCACAAGAAAAAGAACCTGCACTCTTTTCACGCCGGGATTCATAAGGTACCTCCTGATATATGTACTGCCCAGCCGTTCAAAGCTGATTCCGGCCTTTACTGCCGCTTTACTGACCCTGGCCTGCTCCCGGCTGCTTTTCGCAGAAGTCCTTACCATATATCCCTTGGGGAAAATATGGTACCTTACATACTCCAGCTCCCGGATAAAGCGGTAGAGTGCATCCTCCGTCCTGATTCCATCCTCTGCCTCCTCTTCCATCGTCAGAAATACGATTCTGGCAAAAGACGTATCCTCTTTCAGTTCTTTTAATTCCGGTCCATAGAGAAGGATCTCACTTCCCCCTGTTAATTCCTGATCCGAAGTCACGCAGGTATAATTCACTGACTCACAGCTTCCGCCGCCCAATTCAAATGCCGCATCGCGAAGCATGATCATCTCGCCGGACGCCGTCTCTCTCCAGCATTTCCTCTCATCATAGGGATACCGCCTGGGTGTGTATGCCGATAAATACTCTCTGGTCCGCTGAATCATTCCATCGTATAATTCCATTCCAACCCCCTTAAACATTTAAGCACATTTACCGAATTTATCTTCTATTTTCATGCTAACACGTGATAATTGCACAAAAAAGGAACGAATCCCTGGAACCGTCTCATTTTGAGACTATTCCATAGATTCGTTCCATATTTTTCGTTCACCGAATGCTTCGCATGTTATTACTCTGCCTGGATTTTCTCCTGCTCTTCCTCTTTTCTGAACACCTTTGCAAATAAGAATCCGCCGAATACTACACCATTTATGAGCAGTCCCGGAATCAGGCTGGACCATTCTACCGCCTGGTTTTCAATGACCGAAGCGCTGTAAGTTCCCGTAATGATCGGAACCAGGTTATTGTTCAGGAAATGCAGGATCACGGGAACCCAGATATTCTGTGTCTTCATATAGGCATAAGCAAAGAAGATTCCCAGAGAAATACATGTGATCTGCTGACCCAGCATGCCGTAAACGCCATTCTCGGGTGTATAATAATAGAAGAAATTCACCGGGAGATGCCACAGGCCCCACACAACACCCAAAAGGATCACACCCGCGCGCTTTCCAAACCGTCTCTGCATCAATGGCTGCAGATAGTACCGCCAGCCATATTCCTCTCCAAAGAATGCAGCAAATACGAGAAAGAAATTGAGCAGGATAGAAAACAGCAGCATCCATGTCATAGGATTTTTCGCGATCTCACCCATAAGCCCCAGCTGCCCGGATACCCCATAGGCGATCGCGGTCCTGAGCACGTACAGGACAACGAACAGCAGAATACAGAAAGCAGAACCTTTCCCATTCTTCCATTTTAATCCATATGCAGCCCTCTTCTCCCGCTTTTCCGTCAGCATCAGGATTCCGCAGACAACACTGCCTATGATCAGAATGAACTGGCAGTAAAGCTCCCAATTACCACCATCTGTGAACACGCTTACCAGCGCACACAGTATCATAAGTGCCGTCACAATAAGATAAGAGATAAAGAACCTCTTCGGGATCCCGCTGTCTCTCTTTCTGGTAATCAGATAAGCCAGCATCACGCCTGCTGCAGGATACAGCATCTGGGCACTCGGGAAGACTCCCACACTCCTCTCTGCCTCAAATCCATACCACATGGGAAGCCCCATCAGATACGTGACGCCATACGCCACGATCACATAAATCAACAGCTGCTTTCTCTCAATCTTAGATAACATCATATTTCCTCCCCTTACTTAATCTTAAATGCTGTCAGCTCCATCGCTTCATTAAAGGTGATGGTGAACTGCAGCTTTCCCTTTTCATAAACACCTACCATCACAACGACAGCCAGCTTTGACTCTTTCGCCTTATCTTCACTTCCCAGGACCACGGTCTTCTCGATTTTCTGAAAATCCCCTTTTTTATCTAAATAAGGATTTCCTTTTTCGGCAAGCTGTTCTGCCGTTATCAATTCTTTTAACCTCTGGTCTCCTGTCTCAAGAAGTCCCTCGTAATCTCTTTCGTTAAAGAGCTCTACCTTCTTCATCGCCTCATTTTTTACAGTTTCCTCATCAAACTTATCCGACAGCTCTGCCCCCGCACTCTGACATCCGGTCAATCCCACATTCCAGACTGTGATGAAAGCCAGCAGCAGCACTTTTACTAAAAATTTCCAATTTTCCATTACGCATCCTCCTTATTCATAAACAATACTGTTACTGAAAATACTTTTCCATCCGTCTGGATCTCCATCTGCCCGCCGTACTTTTCAACGGCCTGACGCACATTCTGCAGTCCGATCCCCTCATGTCCCTTTTTCGCTGACTTTCCTTCCCGGTAGGGGACGAACAGCGGATTGCTGATCTTTACAATGGTAAAATCCTGTATCACCTCTCCCCTGATCTTCAGCCAGAAATCCTTGTGCCCGGTCCCGGCCTCAACTGCATTTACCAATAGATTCGCAAATATGGTCGTGATATCGATATCAGAAACGAACTCCAGGCTGATCCCTCCCAGATTGCAGTCCACCTGTTCTGCTGGAATTCCTTTTAATTGATCATTCAGGACAATGTTGAGCATCCTATTTTCCGTATAAAACTTCATTCCCATGGAATTAAGCATATCATGCACATCTTCAATATATTTCCGGTCCTCGATCTTATACTTTTGTTCGATCGCATGAAGATGATTTCTGATATCATGAATGACCTTCCTGGATTCGTTATAATTCCGCTCCATCTCTTCGTAATACTGGGCTGTCATGACCTTTTGCTGCTGCATCAGCTCCAGCCTGTGCTTCAACTCCTGGTTCTTTGCAACATCATACCAAAAGTAAAGACAGTATAGATTCAGAACCCCCATCAATACAGCAGCCATCAGCAGCCAGCCATATCCATATCTCATAAAGAAGACTTCGCCAGCGATCACATATAGAAAGAACATAGCCAGACTAAAGATCGGTACAAGGACCATCCCCCTCATCTTCAATTGCTCCGTGTCCTGAAACCTCTTTCGAACCACTTCCCTAAGAATGATTGTCGTACAGATGAGAACAGCACACCGCAGGATTATAAACACATAGAGGAACAGCTGGGTATTCAGCTTTAAAGCCTCATCGATCCAAACCATAATGTAAAGAGCGATATACTGTGCCGCTACCAGAAGTACATGATAGATCACCTGACACACCATCCCTAAGCTGCTGCGAAAATAAAAGAGATATGCGGTCAGCAGGGACCACAGGGTCAGGCCCGCCACGGTGACCGGATCCCATTTGATAAACAGCGGTAACACGACTGCTAAGATCCCATATACTGCCCAGGCGGCAATCCGCTTCCATTTCTGCGTCTCCACACTGCCGGGAAACACATGCATCATGCTTATTGCACATCCGATTATTACTGCCAGATCAATGATCTGCATCACGATTGAGATCACTATATCCATCATCGATTCCCCTCCAATCTTCCGGCTAGATAGGCAAGCAGCTCCTGTTTCCAGACCTTCTGTTTTTTCTGCGCCAGAGGGATCTCCATCCCATTGTCCAAAAGGATCCTGCCTGTCAGTACATTTTTCACATGGAGCATATTGACCACGAAGCTCTGGTGGGGCATGGAAAACCCAAATGGTTTCATACGTTCTGCCACGCTCCCGATCTTCTCCTGCATCGTATATCTGCCGTCTGCAGCAACAATCTGTACTTTCCGGCTCAGATACTCAAAATAATAAATCTCCTCCACAGGCAGGCACATCAGCCCCTGCCCGGTCTGAAAATCCAGCACATCCCCCTTCGGCTTATAGAGATAATCGAAGATATCCTTCAATACCTGGTGGATATCCGGCCTGTTCACCGGCTTTAACAGATACTGAAATGCATGAACTTTGAATGCTCCCGCCACATAGTCCCGATAGGCCGTCAAATATACGATTTTCACTTCCTTATCCAGCCTGCGTATCTTTAATCCCGTCTCGATGCCGTTCATGCCTTCCATATCTATATCTAGAAATACCGCATGGAAGGAAGTATAAGCCTCAAGCAGCTCCTCCCCTGAGTGGAAACATTCTACCTGTATCGCAGGGTCCCATTCCCGGATAAGTGCTGCTGTCTCTTCTGTTGTCTTTTGATCATCATCGCACACTGCGACTCTGTACATAATTTTCTCCCTTTCCTTACTCTCTTACTTACTCTCTTACTTACTCTCTTTTGTTGTTTCTTTCCTTTGTTTTTTTTAGTTTATCACAGATAGGGGAATTGTAAATATCCGATTCCTGATTGACAGAAACAGCGTATCAAATGACAAATATATTTCAGACGGATCCTCTCTTTTTTCTTTCTCATCCCTTCCTTTCCATGCGTAATATAACATTTTCTGCGCTCCTATGAAGGCGGTCATTCCTGAATGGTATGATTCTGTTCATAAAAAATCTCATTCACTTGATTTTTCAAGTAAATGAGATTTTTCTTTCCTCATAACGATTATGCAGTTAGGAATAGACCAAAGTAGAATAAAAATATTGCTGCTATAATAACTATCAATGCAATTAAAATAATTTTCTTCATATATTTCTCCTGTTACTTATCTCCTGCTATTTATAGGTAAACTTGATTTTATATTGCTCCATATCATAAGCACTTCCAAAGAAAGCTGTGAGCATTGATTCTGCATTTGTTTCGGCCTCATCAAGCAGACCATTCGCAATCGCATTTTTCTCCGCGTTCTTTTTTAAATTTTCTACCGCTTTATTGTTCTCCTCCAGAGTTATTTGTCTAAAAATGCTTTCATCCTCATGATAGACTTTAAAGGAACCCTCTACGATCTCATTGCTCAGGATCTCTGCCTTTGGCAGCTCGACCTTGATGGTAGTATCAACAACACTCCATTTAATTTTCTGGAAATCAAAGCCTGCCTTAATCACTACATCATAGCTATAAATATATTTGCTCTGTGTAAAGGGAATCTCCATACCCCATAGCTCCCTGGATGCATCTGTTACATTTACTTCTGTACAATTTGCAGACTGGGTGGCAAGTTCCCCAATATCTTCAAAGCCAAGTTTAGTTGTTTTACTATCAGAGAAAATAAAATTTTTTAATCCAATTACCGTGCCGGTCAATATCAATACAATGACTAAAACAGCAATCACATACCTGGTAAATCTTTTTTTCAACAGTTCCTTTCCCCAATTTTCTTTCTTCTTAAGTTCATTTTCGCTCATTGTAACAAGCCCTCCTCCTTAATAATTCCGCTAATCTCATTATAGCGTTCATTATAGTGCTTGTAAACTCCGCGAATATCTTGTACAGATTTTTGCAAACCTAATCTGAAGCTGATAAATGTTCTAAATCTCAACCTCATCCAATGACCGCACCACCGTCACTTCCGGATATGCTCTTTCCTTCTCTCTGCTCACCAATACCGCCTGTATGCCTGCTGCCATTGCGCCTTTTACATCCGACATATAAGAATCCCCGATATGCACGACCTCGTCAGCTTTACATCCGCTGATCTCCAGCGCTTTTTCAAAAATTTCCCGATGCGGCTTATACGCCCTCACCATATCTGCCGAGATAATCCCTGCCGGAGAAAGTCCTTTTTCCTGCATACTCTTCTCTACATACTGTACCCCGTTATTTGTGATTACATAGACCGGAACACTGCACCGTTCAAAAAAGGCTTTCACATCCGGGAAAAGGGGAGCATTCACCCAAAATTCCCGGAATAGTTCATGCAGCTCTTTTAAGTTATCCACAAGATGAAACGAATCCACCAGTTTTTTCAACACTTTATCCACAATTTCCTCTTCTGTCAGGTAGGTATCTCCAAAACGGCTTTCCTCATACTCCTTTACCTGTTTCCACCAGTATGCCACGGCCTCCCTGGGATCACGCAGATCGCTGTTCTTACAGATCCGCATCACGACCTCCCCGATCTCTTTGCCTTCCTCCTGAACGATTGTCCCTGTATAATCCATAAATACTGCTTTTATCATCTTATTTTGTCCTTTCCATTCCTGCTCAAATATCCTGGTTATAGCAATCAGGGTGTGCTAAAGACTAACACACCCTGATATTTATTGGACTATTATAAACTTTTTTCTTAACAGATGCAACAAAACCGTTCCTTTGTCCTGCTTTTAATCTTTAACCCTGCTCCTTTTTAGGCATATACAGCTTCTCCATAAGTGGTTCGATAAGTTTATGTATCGCTGCCGCGGATATGCAGGGTGCAGCTACCAGAAACACCGGCGACATCCGGATCAGGAACAGATCTGCCCCTACAATAGCCACCAGTACAGCCGTCCCAAGTGGATTCTTGATTTCCAGATAGAGCGCCGCCTTAACCAGCCACCCAAGCTTCATGCGGAATCTGGAAATGAGGGCAAAAAGGTATACAAAGAACCCTGCTGCCAGTGCCATTAACAGCACATAAAACCAAAATACTGCTGTTTTTAGATCCCCTTTCAGGAAGCTTGTGCTTATCCCGATATTCGTGCCTAAGATAAAAACAAGCAGTGCCAGCATCACAGTTCCCACAATACCGTACTTTAGATTATCCCTATAGGAATCAGCAAACGTCATTAAGACATACCCTTCCCCTTTTAAGATACACTTATGGAACGTATCATAAAATGCACTGCATGAAGCCCCGGCTGTGATAACAGGCACCATGCCCGCTACCCATAAAACAGCCAGAAGCAGGAGGTCAAAAAGTTTCCCTGTTCCTTCATAGAACTGAACTTTGCCCAGCATTTCTTTCCACCGCATTCATATCACCTCATCATAATCACTTCATTTAGAACAGACATCCCAAAGATAGCTCTAGAAGATGTTCACCCGTTCAAAGACAGGCATGTCCTCAAGCGGCGCTTCAGCCTGATATACCTTCCCGCCCTCATATTCCTGCTCCTGCCCTAATCTGCGCCACACTCCCTCAGGAAGGTAGACCGTTCTCTCTGTCATATCTGCTTCCAGAATCGGCGCCACTAAGTACTTCGGTCCGAACATGTACTCATCTTTTAGCTCCCAGCACGTCTCGTCCTTTGGAAAATCATAGAATAGCGGACGCATCACCGGAGTTCCCTTTTCGTGGGCTTCCTTCATAATCTCCTTGATATATGGTTTCAGGCTTTCCCGAAGAAACAGGTATTTCTTTAGAATCTCATATATCTCTTCCCCATAGCTCCATATTTCATTGGGAGATCCGCTCTTCATCCTTGCCCCGCCGCGGTCTCCGATCGGAGGAACAACCGGCTTTCTGAATCCATGCATCCTGAGTACAGGACAGAATACTGCCATCTGGAACCAGCGCACGAGGCATTCCTTAAACTTCTCGTCCCTGACATCTCCTCCGTAGAATCCACCGATGTCCGTTGTCCACCAAGGTATCCCTGCCAGGCCTGCGTTCAGCCCGGCCGCCAGCTGCTCCCGCAAAGATTCAAATGACGAGTCGATATCCCCGGACCAAAGAAGCGCACCATATTTCTGGGACCCTGCCCAGGTACAGCGGATCAAGTGGATCTGCTCGGTACGTCCTTCTTCTTTCATCCCTTCGTAAGCCATCTTAATATATTCTACCGGATATACATTACCTGTCTCCATAACCGGTCCAATATGACAACGGTAATTCATATAGTCATAATCATTGAATTCTGGTTCAGCTTCATCCAGCCAGAGATCATATACCCCCTGATCCAGATAGTTCTCCTTCAGCTTCTTCCACACATAACGCTTTGTCTCATCATTTGTAAAATCTATGGTTGTCGCATCGCCTAATTGTATCTGGCGGTCTCCAGAGTCATTTCTGACTAATAAGCCATTCTCTAACATTTCTTTATAATTGCAGCTAGACTTTTCGACGGTCGGCCAGACTGATACTATCAGTTTTACTCCCATTTCATCCAATTCTTTTGTCATAGCCTTTACATCCGGCCAGAGAACGGGATCAAATTTGTAATCTCCCTGGTTCGGCCAATGGAAATAATCAGCTATTATCACAGATAACGGAAGTTCTCTTTTTTTGTACTCTCTTGCAACAGAGAGCAGCTCCTCTGATGTGCGATACCTGAGCTTGCACTGCCAAAGCCCCATTGCATACTCCGGCATCATCGGAACCCTGCCTGTCACACAGGCATATTGCTCTTCGATCATTGCCGGGCTGTCCCCGGCTGTGATCCAGTAATCTAATTGAGTCGTTGAATATGCTGTCCATTCAATCCTGTTTTTTCCAAAACATACCTCGCCGATTGCCGGATTATTCCACAGCATGCCGTATCCCTTGCTGGAAATCACAAACGGGACGCTGGCCTGTGAATTGCGGTGGGAAAGCTCCAGCTTACAGCCATTCAGGTCCAGATTTTCCTGCTGGTACTGTCCCATGCCGAATAACTTTTGGTGTTCATCACCTATGAACCGGCTTGTAATCTTATAGTAATTTGTTCCCCGGACAGGCACATAGCTTCTCGGCGCAATTGCCAGACCACTGCTGAAATACTTTTTCTTCCTGCCCACTTCATTAAGCAGGTCACTTCTCTCATACTCCTCAAGCAGGCATTTTCCTTCCTGATTATAGAAGGTCAGCTTTCCTGTCTCTTCAACAAGACAGGAAATCTTACCGTTTGTAATCTTTACTCCATACTCGAATTCTTCTTTTGTGATCTCATATGCCTCCACGCTTTCCGTAAGGGCACTTTTTACACTGTCATCAGGTAAAAAGGAAGAGTTGTGTGTGGCCCGGATACGGAATGCATTTTCCCCCCAGGGAACGATCTGCATGATCTCGGCATCATATCGGAATGTTAATGTATTGCCTTCTATTTTTATCATTTTCTACGCTCACCTATTTCCTATTCTTTTACTGCCCCTGCAGTCATTCCACCAACAATATATTTCTGCAGGAATACGAAAATGAAGATGATCGGCAGGACTAAGATTGCCCCATATGCCATGATGCTATTCCATTTCATCCCATACTTCGTCTGGAATTTGTATATATTCGCTGTCAGAGGACGCATTTCTGCTTTTACGTTAAATGTCATTGAATATACGAGGTCGTTCCATCCGCTGAGGAAGGAAAGAACCGTCACTGTGATGATTCCTGTCTTAATCGCCGGAATCATGATCAGGAAGAAGGAACGTACCACACCGCACCCGTCAATCCTTGCCGCATCATCCAAAGCTACAGGCACTCCTTTGAAATAAGGCCGCAGAGTTACGATTATGAAAGGAACTGACCCCGAAGCGATCGCGATTGCAGGTCCTAAGTATGTCCCCAGAAGCCCTACCTGATTAAAAATCAGATACATAGGAGTCAGCATCAATGATGCAGGAAGCATCTGCGTAACCAAAAATGCCAGCAGAAATGCTTTCCCGCCCTTTACTTTATAGCGTCCCATCCCATAAGCAGTCGGAATCCCAAAGATCAGCGACAGGCTCATCGACAGCGTCGAGATAATCACGCTATTTTTCAAAGACAATAAGAATGTTCCGTCCTTAAAATTATCAAGCCAGGGAGTCGTCGTAAACTCATGAGGAAAATAAGTCAATATTTTCCCGAATATTTCGTCATCTGACTTAAATGACATGCACAAGAGCCAGTAGATCGGGAACAGAAATATCACTGCAATTAAAACTGCCAGTATACTGTAAATGATGTTCTTTTTCCTGTCCATATCAGTCTTCCTCCTTGGATATCAGCCTCAGATAAAAAATCCCGACTACCAGCAGACATAGGAATAATACGATCGCCGCTGCAGAGCCCTGTGAGAACTCGAATTTTTTAAACGATAATTGATATGCATATGTCCCCATTGTATCTGTCGCATTCATAGGACCGCCCTTTGTCATTATGAACATCAGGTCAAAGGCTTTAAAGGTATAGATGAATCCCAGCATCAGCACTGCCATCATCGCAGGCTTTACAAGGGGCAGTGTAATATAAAAGAACTTCTGTAATGCATTCGCCCCGTCGATAGAGGCACTTTCATATACATCCGCCGAAATGTTGGATAAACCGGAGGTCATCAAAAGCATGTTATAAGGAATCCCGATCCAGCAGTTCACAGCAATCACCGCGAACATCGCCGTGCCGGCACTGATCAGCCAGTCGATCGGCTGCTGGATAATTCCACATTTCATCAAAAGATCATTAATCAGGCCGCCGTCGATCGCAAACATATTTTTTCCTAAAAGTCCGGCCACAGAGGTCGGTATCATATAGCTGATAAGGATAATGCCTCTCATAGGACCTGATAAAGCTGACTTTTTCTGAAAGAACATGGCAAATAAGAATCCAATCACAAACTGTACCAGCAGGCTGAAAAATGTAAATACAAGTGTGTTCCTTATGACAAGTAAAAATACCTCATCATGAAATAGTGTAATATAATTGTCCAGCCCCACAAATACCGATGTCCCTGTCGTGAAGTTTTTTACATTCACGTCCTTTAGGCTTAGGATGATGTTATAGACCAGGGGGTAGCCCAGCACTAAAAGCACATATAATAACCCGGGCAGGATGAAGAAATACCCTTCTATACTTCTGCGCTTTTCCATTGTCATTTTCATAGCCGTCTCCTAATTCTTATTCCACATTGATCGGTTCTTTTTCTAAAATCGGGTCAATTACTTCTGCTGCCGCTTTAATTGCCTCCTTCGGATCTTTCTCTCCTAATAATGCTGCCTGCTCATTTCTGTACACTGCTTCTGATATAGTAGGCCATTCCGGGTGCGGGCCGCGTGCGACTGAATAATCCATAGCCTGGGTGAATACCTGGAAACGGTCGTCTGCCTTCCAGATTCCGTCTAATTCTGTGGAGTCTTTTCTGATCGGCTGGCTGCTGACCGCATCGCACCACTCTGCATTTTTCTCTTTGCTCATTGCATACTTCAAGAAGCCGATTGCCGCTTCTTTATTCTCTGAATTGGAGCAGACACCATAATTCTCGCCTCCGATACAGGTTGAGTACTCTTTGTCTTTCGGAAGCAGTGCGTACTGCAGATCAAAATCAGCTGCGATATCTCCGCTGTCTACCTGTGCGATATGCCAGGTTCCTGCCATAGACATTGCTGCTTTTCCTGCTGCAAATGTCCTGAATGCTTCACTCTGTGTCCAGTTTGTTACTTCCTTGCTCATAATTCCTTCTTTTGTCAGGCGTGCCAGAAATTCCATTGCCTTGATCCCGCCCTCTGAGTCAAGGGATGAAATCGTCTCGCCTGTAGAATACAGCCATGGCATGAACTGGAACGTTCCTTCCTCTGTTGCGATTCCTGACATCGTAAAGCCGTATACGCCGTCCTTTGTGCAGGCTTTTGCGATCTCGTACAGCTCATCCCATGTAGCAGGCGGCTCCTCATAGCCCGCTGCCCTTAACATATCCATATTGCAGGCCAGTCCCAGACAGTTTGATGAAATGGGAAGCCCATGGAGATGTCCTTCTGAGTCACGGCAGCTATTCAATGGCCCTTCATAGAAGTTGTCAATCTCGCCCCATGCCTGAAGCTCCGCATCGATATCGTCAAATACGCCCAGAGATATGTAAGAGGACATGTCCGGTGAGTCGACCATTCCGATATCCGGAAGCTCCCCTGACACTGCGCCGATATTATACTGGTTCATCAGCTCATCCCGGGATACAAATGTCTCTGTGATGGTAAGCCCTGGATTCATTTCCTCATATTCCTCGATCGCCTTCGTCAGCTGATCATATTCAAGACCATTGTGGTAATGCCAGATAGAGATCTCGCCGCTTACCTTCCCATCCTCACCTGCCTGCGCATCTGCTTCTTTTGCCTTTCCTTTTTCATCTGCCTGTTTGCCGCATCCTGTTACTGCAAGAGCGCACACTAAAAGCACTGCAGGTACCGTCATCCAACTTTTTCTTCTCATAAGCTTCCTCCTTTTATTCATTACGCTTTTTTAATTTCTCTCATTATAGAAAAAAACCGCCAGTCCAACAACTGACAGTTTTTATATTTTAGATCAATTTTAAGATAATATTTTAATATATTAGTAATTTTTTAATATTTCTTTGTTTTCATTCACAAATGTCCTCACACTTATTCCAACTACCTGTTTAAACACGCGGTTAAAATACTTCTCATCCGAAAATCCGACCAGAAAAGGCACCTCCTGCATCGGAGTCTCACCATGCAGAAGTAAAGCCTTAGCCATATCGATCCGGTATTCTTTTAAAAACCTTGAAAATGGGATCCCCATCTCCTTTGAGAACAGGTTGCTGAAATACTCCTGGCTGACTCCCAGCTCCCTGGCAAGCTCTCCCTGGTTGATCGGGGACGAATAATTCCTCTCAATCTCTTTCAGCGTTCGTAATATAACCGGATGCACATCAGGATAGCACTCTGCCAGCTTTTTCTTTTCATGCTCCTGTTTTGGGGAACATTTGCAAAGGATCTCTAATATTTCCTCTCTTACGATCGGCTTTACCAGATATCCTATCACGCCGCAGCCTATGGCTCTCCTTGCGATGTCAAATTCCTCATAGGCAGTCAGTATGACAAACTCCGTCTTAAGCTGCAGCCTGTGCGCTTCTTCAATCACCTCGATCCCGCTCATATGCGGCATCCTAATGTCCATAAACGCCAGATCAGGCTTCAGGCTTTTAATGATTTCCAGTGCATCTCTCCCATTGGATGCCTCTGCCACAACTTCATAGTCCGGTGAAATAGAGGCGATCAGATTACTCAGCCCTTTTCTCGCTCTTTTTTCATCTTCCGCTATTAAAATTCTCATAATCCCTTCCCTCTTCTCTCACATAAAAGTAAAAAGCTGTTCCACATCCCGGTGCCGTCTCCAGTTTCATTGCAATATCATCGCCATAGAACCGCTTAATCCTAGCCACTGCATTTAAAATGCCGACTCCGGTCCCCAGTGAATCTTCTATCCTTTCATCGAAGCTTCCGTCCAGGATCCCGCTGATCTTCTTTTCATGCTCCTCATTCATGCCGTCGCCGTTATCCCGGATGATAAGTACCCAGCCTTCTTCCCACGCCTCAACGGTAATCCAGATCATCCCGCCCTCTTCCCAGCCTTCAAAGCCATGCACGATCGCGTTCTCGATGAAGGGCTGCATCATCAATTTGCAGCATTTCGCTTCTTTGAAGTTCTCATCAAAGTCTGTCTCATAATCAAATACATCGATAAACCGTTCCTTTTGAAGATACAGGTACTGTTCTGTCCACTCCACTTCCCTGTACAGCTTAACGACCTGCAGCGATTGGTCAAAGGTATAACGCAGGATATTCGACAGCTTTTTAATCATATTGGAAATATGATAATTGCCCGCCTCGATCGCTTCGTAGCTGATTGCCCCCAGGGTATTCGAGATAAAATGAGCATTTATCTGGGACTCCAGCGCCTCTATCTCCGCTTCCCTCTGGCGTTCCAGAGCCTTTATCTCTTCTTTATGGTGATACTTGACCGCCTGCTCCTGTTCTTCGAGAAATCCCATCATCCTGTTAAAATGCTTTGCCAGCTCCCAAATTTCATTATCCCCTTCGATTGCAATACTCTGCTTTTGATTTCCGTTAGATATATTGTCCATCTCCCTCTTCACGATCTTAATCGGAGAAATCGTCCGCCGAAGTACCAGGAATAGTATAATGCTGAAAAGAAAGACAAGTGCCGTATATACACCGACACCGCGGTAGAATATCGTATTTACCAAGTGCTGCATCTTATTTTCATCAATCGCTACCGCTACACTCCACGCACTCCCACCAATCCCTTTCTTCTCGTTGATAAATGTGCTCGTATTTAAGTATACCTTTTCTTCTTTTCCAATCATGTCTTTATCATCATGGTAAACGATCCGGTCATTCTCGTCCACCATATACACGGTCATATTCTCTTCTTCCTTATTCACCGTCTTTAAAAACGGGTCAAGCATCTGCATGGAGTATGTCACGCACAACACATTCGTCACATCATCGAATGTCTTCCTGGTTCCGATGATCGGGTACATCACATAGAACACATACGCATTCTTATCCGAGGAATGTATGTTGACATCTGTTTTTACAACATACTTCAGCCCTTTGCCTCCCGAATGGATCCGCTCCATGACCTCCGCATATGCATCCATCAGCTTAGGATGGTTCTCTTCATTCCACATCGCACCCATGGCAGTGCCATACTTATCATATTGAATTACATCACCGTCCCTGCTTATAATAGCGAGGTTGATAATATTATCTGAATACCGGCTGTATTGCTGTAAAATCCTGCGCGTCTTTAGCATCTGGGAGATATCCACATCCTCTTTCGCCGCTTCCTCCGCCGCATGATACATTTCTTTCTGGATAACGATGCCAGATGCCGACAGTTTCTCATCATCCAGTGCCTGCCCGATATCATATTGCAGCGTGTTAATCAAGATGGATTTCATCGACATGTATCTTCCCATAAGATAATCATAATACTCACGTTTTAAAAAAATCTGAAATAATAAGACCATCCCCATGAATAGGATGGCAAACCATACTCCAATCTGGCACCAGATCCTTGTTCTGTACAGGCTGGCCCATTTATCAAAAAACTTCCTCACTTCCTGTCCCCCTCGTGTGTACAGCATTTTTAAGGCGGGTTTCGATATACAATACACCTCGTCACGTTAAAAAGCTAAACTGTTATAAATTCAATTTATCACAGTTTAGCTCATTTCACAATATACTCTATTTACTTCACAGGCAATCAGCCTATCCCTACAGCCCTGCCGGCTGATTTAATTTCTCCGTAAAATCACTCATCGCCCCTGCGATCTTAAGCTGCTGCGGACAGACCGCCTCACAGCTTTTGCATCCGATACACTGGTCAGGCCGTTTCTCCTTTGGAAGAGCATCTACTGCCATATGGGTGATCAGCCCATTGGTAAACCTGGCCTCATTATAAAGTAATAACAGCGTCGGAATGTCCAGCCCCTTCGGGCAGTGGGTAACACAATAGCGGCATGCCGTACAGGGAAGGATATCCAGCATACTGTCAGCCACCTCAAGAAGCGCCTTCATCTCATCCTCCTCCAGAGGCTTTTCTTCCTCGAAAGTATGGATATTCTCCTTCATCTGCTCCAGATCAGACATGCCAGACAATGTCACAGTCACGCCCTTTAACGACTGCAGGAAACGAAATGCCCACGCCGGAATTCCCTCCTCCGGGCGCACCGTCTTTAGCTTTGCCTCATTCTCGTGTGACAGTGATGCCAGCTTTCCGCCGCGCAGAGGCTCCATGACCCAGACCGGGATCTGATATTCATTGAGAAGCTCTACCTTAGCCTTGGCATCCTGCAGCTTCCAGTCCACATAGTTCAGCTGGATCTGGCAGAACTCCAAATGTTCCCCATATGTATCAAGGAACCGCTTGATCGTATCATAGCGTCCGTGGGCAGAAAATCCGAGGTGCCTGATGCGCCCTACTTCCTTTTGTTTCAGCAGATATTCCATGATCCCATATTTCGGATCTAGGTAAGGGTCAATATTTTTCTCATATACATTATGAAAAAGGTAAAAATCAAAATAATCTACGCCGCATCTCTTTAACTGCTCCTCAAAAATCTCCTCCACCTTATCCATATTAGACAGATCATATCCCGGAAACTTATCCGCCAGATAATAGCTTTCCCGCGGATATGCAGAAAGAACCTTTCCCATGACCACCTCGGACTTGCCATCATGATATCCGTAAGCCGTATCAAAATAGTTTACGCCATGATCCATCGCATAGGAGACCATTTCCTCCACCTGCTTCTCATCGATCTGTCCAGCCATATCGCCTCCCAGCACCGGAAGACGCATTGCCCCAAATCCCAGTGCGGAAAGCTTCTTACCCTGAAACTCTCTGTAAATCATCTCTTCTTCCTTCTTTCCTTTGGATTTTTAATATTTCCTATTCAACATTCAAGCATTTCCCAGCCTGATATACCTCCTCAAGTACAGGCAGATTCCGGATATCACCTTTATTCCAAGCCCCGGTTCCGTAGAAAACACCCAATTCCTCCGCTTCTGGAAGACATCTTAAATATCCTCTCATGGATGCCACTGCAGGTTCCATTGACTCATGATCCCTATCCGCAGCTGTCACGGCCAGATAAAACCTCTTCCCTCTCAGCTGCTGATAAGCAGGATAACAGCGGTCAATAAACATCTTAAGCTGTGCAGACACACTATAGAAATAAACCGGAGTGGCCAGCAGGATCACATCCGCTTCTTCTGTCTTACTCAAAAGCTCTTCCATATCATCCTTCTGGATACACTTCCCTGTCTTAGCACAGGCGTCACAGCCTCTGCAGGGATTCAATTTTTTCTGCCCCAGGTTGATCTGAACAGTCTCATGTCCACTTTCCTTCGCACCCCTTAAAAATTCATTACAAAGAATATCCGAATTGCCGCCAGAGCGCGGGCTTGAATTAACCGCTAAAACCTTCATTACATCACGTCCCTCTTTCTATCATAATTTTGGAATGTTCCATATATTTACTATAGTCGATGGAGTGCACTCCAAGTCAAGAACTTTTTTCAAAGGGGTCAGACCCCTTTGCAGTCCATTTTCAGAATATTCTCAAATCATCTTAGAATACATCAACTTTCTTGGGGTTGAGATAATCAATCAGACGTTTTATAATATTATCTTAGAATATTTAAGAATATTTAAGAATATTTGATTTTATGATACTCTGATGTGTTGGATCAGGAGGTACAAAGAAGTGATACTGTTTATATCTTTTTTGGGTAATCTACTATGGACATTATCCATATTCTGGGCTTATCAGAAAATAGCAGGGCTTAAAGTGAATCGAAGGAAAATGGGTTATGTCATCATTATTTATTTGCTGTTCACATTACTGGAGATGTTTGGATCTAAAGGCGACCTGTTGTATTCTTTCTCCCAAATTACCGGAATCAGCCTGATACTGCTCAACGAATTAGAAATTTTCTTCTTCTGCTGGATTATTACACTTCTTATATTTGACAGGAATCTGAAGCGTTCTCTGTTTCTGACTGCTGCAGTCAGTTCCAGTATTCTGATGCTTTTTCTTTCGCTAAATGGGGTGTTTCAATCACTGTCAAACGGCAGCACGCAGCTATTCCTGATTTTTCTTATTCTAATGATCCTGATTTTGTTAGCGCTTGTCTATCTGATCGTAGAAAAGCTGGATATGGCAAGACTATACCAGGAATTTGAATATAAGAACTACTCCTTTATGACAACTCTTGGCATCACACTGGTTATCTTACTTGCATACGATCTGGTGTATTATTTCCTGACAACGCTCTCTCAGGTGATGCAGACCTCTTTTCTGGTGTGTATATTGATCGTTTTTGTTATGGCTCTGTCAATGGTATATTATCTAAATATCCTGTCTTTGAAAGACAAGAAAAAGTATAGCGACATGATGCTCACCCAGCAGAATCTGTATATTCACCATCTGGAAAAGATCCAGCAGAATATGCGTACGTTCAAACATGATTATAAAAATATGATGTCCAGCCTTTACCTGCAAAGCAAAGAGGGGCATGTGGAAGAAATGGAGAAAACACTTTCCAGGCTGATCGATGATTTTGATGAGGATATCGGTAAGAAGATGAATCTGACGAACCAGCTGTCCAATATTCTGATCAGTGAAGTAAAAAGCCTTCTGATCCAAAAAATCACTAAGATAGATAAATACCAGATACCCCTGCATCTGGAAGTACTATATCCGATCCAAGCGGTAAAAATTAATATTATGGATCTATGCAGGATTTTAGGGATTCTGTTGGACAATGCGATCGAAGAGGTCAGAGATGATATGGGCGACATAAATATAGTCTTATCGAATCAGGAGGCCGGCCTTTATATCATCATAGATAATAAGCTGTTCCATGAAGTAAACATGCCCGACTTATTTAGAGAAGGATATACTACGAAAGACAGCCATCATGGAATCGGGCTTATCTCTCTGCAGAAGATCATAGAGAAATATCCAAATGTAACTCATGCAGTACAGATAAAAGATAACCGTTTTATCCACGAAATCTCTATTTTACATACCAGGAGTGAATCGAAATGTTAGAAATCTATATATGCGATGATGAACAGACGATGCTTAACTATATACGCACGGAAATAGAAAAGCAGATTCTGATACAAAATTATGATATGAAAGTGAATCACAGTGATACCGATCCTTCCCATCTTCTGTCCCATATCCTGCAAACCAATACCAAAAGGAATCTTTATTTTCTGGATGTGGAGCTGAAGAACTCAACATATGATGGTTTTCTGCTTGGCAGAGAAATTCGCAGGCTGGATCCCAATGGAACCATTATCTATGTGACAAGTTTTAAGGATCTGGCATATAAGACTTTTCAGTATCACATAGAAGCCTTTGATTATATTGTAAAAGATTCCCCCAAACAATTGAGCCAGTCTATCTGCCACTGTCTGCAGTCGGTCGTGCAGCGCCTGAAGGAAGAGAAAAAAGATGCCGCCGCATGTTATACCTGTAAAAGCGGGGACAAGCTGTACCATATCCCCATTGAGGATATTTATTATTTTGAGACCTCTTCCCGCCCCCATTATGTGATCCTGCATGGTAAAAAGGCGCGGATTGAATTCCTGGGAAAGCTTTCAGAGATTGAAAAGGAAGTGGGCGAGGGCTTTTTGAAGATCCATCGTTCCTATCTGGCCGCCCTGGATAAAATAGAATCCATTGATCTGAAACAGAATACCGTCCTGATCGGCGGCAGTATCTGTCCCCTGTCGAGAAAAGAAAAATCCCATTTACTTGAAAAAATCAAGTAATGAACTTGTTTAATGAACCAAATGATACCATTCATAGGATCGGTCATGGATATGGATGAACGTCCAAAGGGGTCTGACCCTTTTCAAAAGGGTCAGACCCCTTGCTTATCTGCAAGCTATACAGCCCACTCATATTTCCCGCGTTCTCCCACGCGATAGAAATCTGCAAAGTTGATCTGAAAGATATTTTTCTGAATATCACGAATATCAATCCTGTTTTTAATCAGATACTGCCAAGTGCCTGCGTGGGAAATATCTCCCTGGAGCAGGATTCCCTCTACTCTTCCGTCTTTTAAGACGGCTCTTTTATACTGACGCTGATCTTCGCACACTACGATCTCATCGCCCTCTTCCTGGCAGATACGCCCTACACACAGGCTTAACAGTCCAAAGAAGTTAATAGTATTCTTGATGGCAAAACGATCCGTATACTCGGTCAAAACACCACACATGTTCTTCCCTGCAACGCGTCCCTGATCCGCAGCGTTGGGCCAGATTCCTGATAATCCCGTAATATCCCCGGCTGCATAGATATCTTCCTGGTTCGTCTTAAGATAAGCGTCTGTAGTGACACCTCTGTTGCAGAGGATTCCGCTGCCCTCCAGGTAACCGACACTTGCCCTTACCCCCGCCGCAGCGATGATCATATCGCAAGCCAGCTTCTCTCCATCATCCAGGATTACCTCGTGGATCTTTCCATCCGGTGCACACTGTGCTTCACAGGCTTTTCTTCCAAGCACAAAACGCACGCCTGCCTTTTCAAACAGCTCCTGATAGCTCTTCGCTCCGTGTGCATCCAGCTGGACAGGAAGGATCTGGGGCGCCATTTCCACGATCGTGATCTTTTTCCCCCGCTCAAGTAAACCGTACGCTGCGTCCAGCCCTACAAGACCGGACCCGATGATCAGCACATCCTCAGCATTCTCTGCCTCTTTTACGATTGCCTGTGCATCACACAAGTTCCGCAGTCCATACACATTGGAGGCTTTCCTCAGTTCCCCGACGGGCGGGATGCAGCTGTCCGCTCCGTTTGCGAGAAGCAGCTTATCATATCCCACATATTCTCCTGTCTCCAGTTCGATCTGTTTTTCCTCAGGACATACCTTTACGACTTTGACACCATTCTTCCATTCTATCCGGTATTTCTCAAAGAACCCCTCCTCTGTAAAATCCAGTCCCTTTTCGTCCCGTTCCCCTGCAATAAACTTATGCAGCATACAACGGGAATGAATCTGTGTATCCGCAGAAATCATCAGGATCCCGGCATCTTTATCCAGTCCCCGGATCGTCTTCGCGGCTTCCACACCCGCAACTCCCGCACCTATAATTACATGCTTCATACCTTACACCTCCTCCACATAGATCGCCTTTTTCGGACAGGAGGCCACACAGGACGGCTCTCCGCCTGCATTGACACAAAAGTCACATTTGATCACCCTGCTCTTTGTCATACCATCCGGCTTTAGTACCCCGTAAGGACAGTTCATCACGCACATAAAGCAGGAACCACAACGTGTCTCATCATAAAAAACATGCCCGCTTTCTTCGTCCTTTCTAAGCGCACCGCTCATACAGGATTTCACACACTCCGGATCATCACAGTGGCGGCAGAACAGCGGCTTATAGCGGCCTTTGTCGTCTTTTAATATAAAGTTGCGGGACTCATTTTCAGGGTCCGTCAAATCCAGGTCATATATCGTTCCCGGAGACTTTCTGTGTGCCTGCATGCAGGCTGCCGAACAGTTCTTGCAGCCATCACATTTCTCATAATCAACCATGATACGTTTCATATTCTCCGCCCCTTTCTATATCTGGAGTCCCTGACGTTTTTCCAGAATGATCTGCTCCAGGATATCGGCAGATTCCTTTGCATCCGGGTTGATGATCACCTGTCCTCCGGTCAGCTCTTTCATGTCCTCTGTCAGCACTTTTACTGCAGTCTTACTTCCCGTCATAAACGGTGGAAGCCCCAGATGAAGCGGAAGCCCCAGCGCCAGTCCGTAGCATCCGTCTGCCAGAGCCTGCTCCTCCAGCCACTGTGCCGCTGAGAGTACGAGCGGAAGCTTTGGAAGGTCTACGCCCAGCGCTTCTGCCAGTTCTGTTGCAACAATCTCCAGACGTCCGATTGCAAGACACGGTCCAAAATTCAATACCGGAGGAATCCCCAGGCTCTCACAGACAGCCCGAAGCTTCGGTCCCGCATATTTGGCTGCCTCCGGTGTCATCAATCCACAGTTCTCGATCCCGCCTGAAGAACATCCGGCCGTCAAAACGATGATATCCCTTGAGATCAGCTCCTTTACCAGATCCACAGTCAGCACATCGTGACCTCCTGCGGTCAGATTTGAACATCCCACAACACCGGCCACGCCTTTGATATCTCCTGATACAATCAGATCAATGAGTGGTTTCCAGGTGCCACCCAGGAAATTCTTCAGCGAAACCTCACTGACGCCTGTCAATGTATTTTCATATCCATGTTCCTTCATCAGATTCATCGGTACACTGCCGCGGCGAGCAGTATATGCCTCGATGACTTCATCGATGATCTCTTCCGTTACGGCCGGGCGATTCTCAAAATCAAACTCCTTGAGCTCTGCATTTGCCTTCTTCGCCACATTGTCGATGCAGATCTGTTTGATCTTAAGCTCATCACAGATCGGCTCGATTCCCGGAAGGGTACAGTTAAATTCGGAGATCACCGCATCAATGCCGCCCGTTGCCAGGATCGCCTCACTCGTATAATTGTTGCCCGCATGCCCGTCAAAGATCTCGGTATAATGCGCTCCCCTAAGCTGCAGATCCTGCCCCACGCAGGTACATCCCACCAGCTTGAAGCCTTTTGCTCCCGCTCTTTTCGCCTTTTCAACCACATCCGGGTCTGTCAGACGGTCCTGTAAGAAGGTAAACATGGAGTGCTGATGTCCTGTGATCATAATATTAATATAATCCGGGTTAATAACACGAAGCCCGACCGGGGCAAAACGGATTTCCGGTTCACCAAGTACAATATCGTTTAAAAGGTTTGTCAGCACCAGACCGTAAATTCCTGTGGAGATTCCCAGTTTTAAGCAGTCCAGCAGCATATTGACCGGATCTGAGTTCAGGTTCGTGGAACACTTCACAACTCCGTGGAAGACTTCTGACTTCGCACCGCCCGGCAGGATCCCCAGCTCCTTCCATTTCTCAAATCTCGGAGCATAAGCCATCTTTTCCGTCAGTTCCATCTTCTCGTACTCTGGCAGATAAAGATCCTTTAGCACCGCATCCGCTACAGCTTCTGCCCTCTTATGCACATCCGCCTCTTCGATCTCAAAAATAGACGCAAGGCGGTTCAGTGTATTCACTCCCTTGATCTCCCCCTTCGTCTTTGCCACATTTTTTACATTCAGGGCCGTATTCTCCACGACATGTATGTAACAGCCGGAGCCTGATGCCACCGCCCGCAGGAAATTTCTTGCCACAATGGTATCTGCATCTGCACCGCAGATCCCTCTCGGCGCTTCAGGCGTGATCCTGCAGGGACCGTTCGCACACAGCCTGCAGCATACCCCCTGCAGTCCAAATGCGCACTTGGTACTCTGTCCTTCCACACGGTGATGGGATGTCTCCATTGGCAGATCCGCAATAAATCCCTCTAACGGTTTATCCGCGCTTTTACATGTGCTGCATCCATAACATTGATTCATAATCGTACCTCCTTAAATATGACAATTTTAGTCCACTTTAAATTTATAAAAATCTCCCCTTCCGAAAAAGGGGATATTTACAACATAACAAACAAGGCGGATATTCAAAACCCACTTCAATTTACTGATCAGGTTAAAACAGATCTGAGAGCCTGCGCGCCTTCAATTCTTCTATCAAAACCTTCTGAATCTTCACGAGCTCAGTATGCACCCGGCATACATTCCCATCCCCGTTCCTGCTGCATCGTTCTCTTAAACAGGTCATGATCAGCGGTTCCTCATCCACAGCAGTCACAATATCATACAGACTCAGCCCATCCAGAGAATTCTTCAAATAACATCCTCCAG
Source organism: Faecalicatena sp. (assembly GCF_058819085.1). NCBI lineage: Bacteria > Bacillati > Bacillota > Clostridia > Lachnospirales > Lachnospiraceae > Faecalicatena > Faecalicatena sp. The sequence continues at coordinate 32,045 of NZ_JBZUUL010000007.1, read as the reverse complement.
ATGCTCCCCGGTCCACTGCCACGAGGTCGGCCTTCTGAAGCTTACGGAGAATCTTGTAGGCAAAAGCCTCTGGAATCTCTTCCTCCCCGCATATATCCTTAACCGTATGCTTGGCACCATCCTTCATGGAACGCATCATACGGATCGCATAATCATTTTCTCTAGTTAATAACATGAGACCACCTCTTATCTTTGTTAATATTTTAGCTTACTTGACTTTTTTTGTCAACTTTACCTCTTTGTGGAAATCTACCTAAATTGTCTGACAAAATATAGCACATTTCACAGATAATCTATGAAACATACTTTTTTCTTGACGCTGAGAAAAATATCCTATATGATAATAATAGGAACTATTATTATATTCTAACAAACGTCTTCATCCGGGAGTGTCTTTTCCTTTATTACACCTGATCTTTACCTCAAACGAAGGGTAATCTCACATCCCCCAACATCACAGTATTTGCTTTGACAGCGTAAGGTTTAAACACCTTACTTTTATGCTGCATAGGCAGGAAGGAGTAACAAAATGAATGAAAATTACAAAAAACTCACCAATGAAGCAGGTGCACCTGTTGCCGACAATGAGAACTCCATCACTGCGGGACCCAGAGGCCCGGTAATGATGCAGGATGTGTGGCTTATGGAAAAGCTGGCACATTTCGACCGCGAGGTCATCCCGGAACGCCGGATGCACGCAAAGGGCTGGGGCGCCTATGGTAAGTTCACCGTTACACATGATATCACACAATACACCAAAGCAAAAGTCTTTTCTGAGATCGGTAAAGAGACCGAAGTCTTTGTCCGTTTTTCCACTGTTGCCGGGGAACGCGGTGCGGCAGATGCAGAGCGCGATATCCGCGGTGTTGCGATTAAGTTTTATACGGAGGAAGGGAACTGGGACCTGGTAGGCAATAACACCCCCACCTTCTTCATCCGCGACGTACATAATTTCCCGGATCTGAACCGCGCAGTAAAACGCGATCCTTATACCGGTATGCGCAATCCACAGAATAACTGGGACTTCTGGACCCTTTTGCCGGAATGCTTCCACCAGCTCACCGTTGTAATGTCCGACCGCGGCATCCCGGACGGTTTCCGACATATGCACCTGTATGGCGAGCACACCTTCTCTTTTTATAATGATAAAAACGAGCGGGTATGGTGCAAGTTCCATTTCAGGACCCGGCAGGGGATCAAGAACCTGACAGATGAGGAGGCAGAAAAGATCAACGGAATGGACCGTGAAAGTGCCGGACATGACCTGTTTGATGCTATTCAGCGCCAAGATTATCCCAAATGGACCATGTATGTACAGATCATGACCGAGGAACAGGCCCAAAACCACTATGAAAATCCATTTGACATCACGAAGATCTGGCGGCATGCTGAATTTCCTCTGATCGAGGTGGGTGAACTCGAGCTGAACCGCTGGCCGGATAACTATTTCGCAGAAGTCGAGCAGGCAGCATTTACCCCGGCACATGTGGTACCAGGGATCGGCTTCTCACCGGACAAGTTCCTGCAGGGGCGCCTCTTTGTATATGGCGATGCACAGCGCTACCGTCTCGGCGTCAACCACAACCTGATCCCGGTGAACCAGGCAAAGGGCGTAAAAAATGGTGTAGCCGATTACCACCGTGACGGCGCCATGCGCACGGACGGCAACTACGGCAAAGCCCCCGCTTACAGCCCGAATTCCCTTGGTGTCTGGACCGCCCAGCCGGAAGTGATGGAACCGCCTCTAAAGCTGGATGGGGCGATGTGGAATTACGATCCAAAGGACGATCCGACCAACGATGATTTCCGTGCCGGCGGCGACCTGTGGCGTGTTATGACCGAAGATAAAAAGGAACTCCTCATTAAGAATACCGCCGCAAACATCGCACCTGTCACAGAAAATATCAAATACCGCCATGCTGCCCACTGCTATCTCGCCGATGAAGAATATGGCAGGCGTGCAGCCGAAGCAATGGGACTGGATTTTGAAAAAGTGAAAGACCTATCCAAGCTAAGCAATGAAGAGCTCATCCAGGCAACGATCGTTTAAACCGCTTTGAGAGCACAGCCCGGTAGATTTAGAAAGGCGCGGAACCAATTTCCGCGCCTTTCCTGATTCTTTTGGATCTTTAGCCCAGAATCTCCTTCAAGTCCTCTTCTGGTGTCCCGATAGGAGCGATCTTATATTGGTCCGCCAAAAAGCCTAAAACATTTTTTGAAAGAAAGCCCGGCAGGGTCGGACCCAGCTTAATATTCTGAATCCCCAGATGGAGCAGGGTCAGAAGGATACACACCGCCTTCTGCTCATACCACGACAGGATCATGGACAGGGGAAGCTCGTTCACACTGCACTTGAATGCTTCCGCAAGTGCTGCAGCCACCTTGACCGCACTATAAGCATCGTTACACTGCCCCATATCCATCAATCTCGGCAGTCCCCCGATCGTTCCCAGATCCAGATCATTGAACCTGTATTTTCCACATGCCAGCGTCAGTATCACTGTATCCCCGGGTGCCTTCTTTACAAACTCAGTATAATAGTTCCTGCCCGGACGCGCACCGTCACATCCGCCTACCAGGAAGAAATGCCTCACAGCTCCTGACCTCACAGCCTCTGTTACCTGATCTGCCACACCAAGCACCGTCCCATGTCCAAATCCGGTCAGCACCTTACTGCCTCCGTTGATGCCGGTGAACGCCGTGTCTTCTGCAAAGCCTCCCAGTTCCAGCGCCTTTTTGATTACCGGCGTAAAATCTTTTTCCTCACCAATATGCACCATCTCAGGATACGAAACAACCTCTGTCGTAAATACCCTGTCCGCATAGCTCTCCTTCACCGGCATCAGGCAGTTTGTCGTATAAAGGATCGGTGCCGGAAGCCGGTTGAATTCCTTCTGCTGGTTCTGCCATGCGGTTCCAAAGTTTCCTTTCAAATGAGGATACTTCTTCAATTCCGGATATGCATGGGCTGGCAGCATTTCACCATGGGTATAGATGTTGATCCCCTTCCCTTCTGTCTGTTCCAGCAGAAGCTTTAAGTCATAAAGATCATGTCCGGTGATCACGATAAACGGCCCCTTTTCCACTGTCAGAGACACCTCTGTAGGTACAGGTGTTCCGAAAGTCTGTGTGTTTGCACGGTCAAGCAGCTCCATGCATTCCAGGTTCACCTCTCCGACCTCCATCACAACCAAAAGCAGATCTTCCATCCCCCAATCCTCCGCCAGTACATACAGCGCCTTATAAAAAAACTCATTCACTCTCTCACTTGTGTATCCCAGTACCATCGCATGATAGGCATAGGCCGCCATCCCCCGTATCCCAAATAAAATCAGTGACTTGAGAGAACGGATATCTTCCTCCGCCTCCCAGATACGAGACATCTCATAATCATCTGTGTTTCCGCATTTTGACTGACAGCCTGCACATCCGGGGGCAATACGGTCTTTTTCTTCCCTGACTCTTTTGATCAGCTCCACGAGCGTCTCATCATTAAAGTTTACGTTCGTCACCGTCGTAAACAATCCCTCCAGGATCAGACGATTTGTATCTTCTGTCTTCGGATTCGCTGCGCAGGCACGCGCAAGTCCGATCAATGCCCCTGTCAGTTCATCCTGCAGCTTTGCATTTGCTGCTGTCTTTCCACAGACTCCGGCCATTTTTGTACATCCAAAACCTCCCGCAGTCTGTTCACACTGGAAGCAAAACATCTTATCATCCATCTTTTTTCTCCTTTACTTTTCATGTTTATATCGTACCTATTCCCTTACCACTTCTTTACCTGTTCAGTATATTACAGCCGGCATCCCAAGTATGTTGTTTTAACAACAAAATATCATCCTTTTTCACGATCATTATTTAATTCCCCTGAAATTTCCTATATCATAAAAAAACTGGCATCAAGCCGCCAGGCTCAACACCAGTTTTTATAAACATAATCTCATATGCTATTTTCTATCCAGAATAAACTTAAGCGCCTTATTCTCTGGCATCGGCTTTGCATAGTAAAAGCCCTGTATCTGGTCTACTCCAAATTCCACTACCATTCTCTTCTGCTCTTCTGTCTCCACCCCTTCCGCGATTACCTTCATTCCCAACGCCTTAAAGATCTTTGACAGATTTCTGACTGCCAGGGCCGAGTTCTCGTTTTCCATGGCTGCATCCACAAGACTCTTATCCAGCTTTACGGTTCCAAATGGAATATTGATGACCGTTGCGATGTTTGAATATCCTGTTCCAAAGTCATCTAATCCCATTCCGATTCCCTGCGCCTGCATCTTTTCCGCAAAATCAGCTACCACCTGAGGGCTTTCTGCAAGAGTACTCTCTGTAAACTCTATTTTTATCATCTCAGGAGGTGTATCATTCCTGTCCAAAATATCTAAGACCCGTTCTACAAGATCCGGCTGTGAAAACTGGAGTGCCGAGAAATTGACATGTACGGCTTCGATCTCTGCCCCCTTCTCCCTAAGTCTGCCAACAAACTTACAGACCTTGTCCAAGATAATATAGGTCAGTTCCACGATCAGTCCTGTCTCCTCTGCGATCGGGATAAATTCCGAAGGATAGATCGGGCCGACCGGAGATTCCATGATCCGCATCAGGGATTCTGCATAGAGAAACTTCCCGTCCTCAATGGAATAGATGGGCTGATAATACATTTCAAAATGCGGCTCTTCAAACTGGTTTTCCAAGATCTGTATAATCTTCCTCTTTCTTTCCAATGCCCCAAGCATCTTCTTATCGCAATAACAGATCTTCTCATTTTTCCCCTGCTTCGCCTGCGCCACAGCATACTCAATTGAATTGATGATATTCTCAAGACTCTCCGTCCCTCCCGAATGCCAGACGATCCCCATTGCCGCTGAAAGGATAAAACGGTACTCGTCCGCCTGCCATGGCTGTTCCATCCGCTTTTTTATTGTCATCACGCAGTCCTTCACAACATCCGCATCTGCCTCAAAGAAAAGCAGGGCAAATTCATCTCCGCTAAAACGGTAGACATTCCCCTTTGGGCCCAGCTTACTCAGGAAACGGGCCACCTCTTTTAAAAAGAGATCCCCTTTTTGCTGCCCGCAGTTATTATTAATCTGCCGAAAGGACCTTAGCGAAACGATCAATAGCGTAAATTTTTTCTCAGGCTCCCGTTTTAACAAAAGTCCGATCATGTCCAGCAATTCCTGCCGATTTGGTAAGTTTGTCAGATAGTCCACCGAAATCTGTTTATTCTGCAAATGCAGATAGATGATCAGAAGGGCACATGTTGCTGCCGAACCGGACAGCATCACGTACGGTAAAAGCTGCTGTACAAATACCACCAGCATCGTAAGAAGCGGGCAGACGATCAGGATATTATAAATCTCCTGATCCAGCTGCCTGCGGTTATATAATGCCACCCCCATGCTGGCCAGTGAATAAATATAAAAGGCACAATACATCAGGGCGATCCAGTCGCCTCTCATATATCCCTCTGACTCAGTGATATCAAATATATGCCGGTTATAGGGATTGCTCAGGACCATCAATATGTAAACCGCCCCTGGGATCACTCCGGCTAAGATCAGCCTCCTGGCCTTCTCTATATCAATATAAATGACAGAAACTGTGTACGAGTAATATGTAAATCCCATAAGAGGCGTCAGTATAAAATAAACGGTAGTCACGATCCAAGTCAGCCACATCGGGAAATTATTATATTGTGAAATCATCGCCGTAGACAAAAGATTCGTCAAGACCGCACCAAACGTTACTAACAGACAGCTCTGAAAAATCTTATTCTTCAACGTAGGAAGATGACTCCCCCTTCTTGCATAGACCCATATAATGCCCAGCATGATCAAAGAAACCATTTCTCCCGTGATATTCCACTCCACTTACACCACCTGCCAATCCCCTCTTATAATCAGCTATCTTATATGTGATAGTTTATATTTTATCATAGTAACGTGACAGTGTCTATGACAGAAGCCGGATATCAGGAATTTTTTTCCTGCCATAGCAAGCACTTTTTAGGGCATCTGCCAGGTTAAATATACCTATGACCGCTGAATGTTATGTAGCATCCGCTTATTTGTTAACCGTTTTTATTATTAGGTTGACATTTTCTATATTTTCCGCTATACTAAGCCTCAGATTCTTGTAAATATGAAAACTGAAAGGAACATAAACTATGGAACAAACATCTGCTAAATCATCCTTTATTACAACGAAACAGCTGGCCCTGGCCGGTGTTATGACCGCAGTCATCTGCATCCTGGCGCCTTTTGCCATTCCGACACCATTCAGTCCGGTGCCGATCACCCTGGGGACCCTGATGCTTTATATCGCAGCCTATGTCCTGGGAATGAAGCTGGGTACTATCAGCTGCCTGATCTATCTGCTTCTCGGTGCCGTCGGCCTGCCTGTTTTCTCCGGTTTTAGCGGAGGATTTGCAAAAGTTGCCGGACCTACCGGCGGATATATGCTCGGCTATATTTTCCTTGTGGTGATCGCCGGATTTTTTATCGAACATTTTTCCGGGAAACTGATCTTTGCTATACTCGGTTTGATCCTCGGTACTGCATTCTGCTATCTGTTCGGCACCATCTGGCTTGGGGTCCAGATGAACCTCTCTCTGCCTCAGGCCCTGGCCGCCGGAGTCATTCCATATCTGCCCGGAGATATCATAAAAATTATCATTGCCTGCCTGTTCGGGCCGAAACTAAGAGCTGCCATCCAGCGCATTGGAATCTAACCCTATTAAAAAAGCCCTCTGTCAAAGTGAAAAGACTTTGGCAGAGGACTTTTTTATATGCATATAGACTTTTACCTGCGGACTGCAGTTTTGTTTTTCAAAGCTTCTGAGAGCGTTCCTAATTCTGGATTCCTCTCATGGTCAGCTGGATCCGTTTCTTTTTCAGGTCCACGCTCATGACCTTCACATCTACGATATCCCCCACACTGACAGCCTCCAGCGGATGCTTGATGTATCTGTCCGTGATCTGTGAGATATGTACCAGTCCGTCCTGATGGACCCCGATATCCACAAAGACCCCAAAATCGATGACATTGCGCACGGTTCCTTTTAAAACCATACCTTCCTTTAAGTCCTTCATCTCGAGCACATCTGTGCGAAGGATTGGTTTTGGCATCTCATCACGCGGGTCACGTGCCGGCTTTTCCAGCTCTTTTACGATATCGCGCAGGGTGATCTCACCGATTCCCAGTTCTTCCGCCAGCTTCTTATAATCCTTGATAGTCAGTGAAAGACCTGTCAGATTGCCGCCTGTAATATCTTCCAGGTTGAATCCCTGTTTCTTTAACAGCTTTTCTGCAGCCTCATAAGACTCCGGATGCACGCCTGTAGCATCCAGCGGATTCTTTCCTTCCATGATCCGCATGAATCCGGCACATTGTTCAAATGCCTTTGGTCCCAGCTTCGCCACTTTCAGCAGTTCCTTCCTGTCGTTGAATCTGCCGTTCTCTTCCCTGTATATCACGATATTCTTAGCGATCGTGCCTGTGATGCCGGAAATATAGGAAAGCAGCGGCGCAGATGCTGTATTCAGATCTACACCGACCTTATTGACACAATCCTCTACCACGCCGTTCAGTGACTCACCCAGCTTCTTCTGATTCATATCATGCTGATACTGTCCCACTCCGATAGACTTTGGATCGATCTTAACAAGCTCTGCCAGCGGATCCTGCAGCCTTCTCGCGATAGATGCTGCACTTCTCTGTCCCACATCGAACTTCGGGAACTCCTCGGATGCCAGCTTACTTGCAGAATACACGGATGCTCCTGCTTCATTCACGATCACATACTGTACCTTTTCCGGGATCTCCTTTAACAGCTCTACGATAAACTGTTCAGACTCCCTGGATGCGGTGCCGTTTCCTACGGAAATCAAAGTAATATGATATTTTGCAATGATCTTCTTCAAAAGCTCCTTGGATGCCTTGATCTTCTGCGGTGTTGTCGGAGCGGTCGGATAGATGACGGTCGTGCCAAGCACCTTTCCGGTCTCATCCACAACTGCCAGCTTACACCCTGTACGGAAAGCCGGATCCCAGCCCAGCACGACCTGTCCGGTGATGGGAGGCTGCATCAAAAGCTGGTGCAGGTTCTTTCCGAACACCTCGATAGCGCCGTCTTCTGCCTTTTCCGTCAGATCATTCCTGATCTCGCGCTCGATCGCAGGTGCGATCAGACGTTTATAGCTGTCCTCAACGACCTCCTTTAGTACAGGAGTTGTATAAGGATTCTCCTTAAGGATCGTCTTTTTCTCCAGGTACCGGATGATATCCTCCTCCGGTGCTTCGATCTTCACCGTCAGGATCTTCTCCTTCTCCCCGCGGTTCAAAGCCAGGATCCGGTGTCCTGCGAGCTTATTTACCGGCTCCTCAAACTCATAGTACATCTCGTAAACAGACTCTGCCTTCGGATCTTTTGCCGTGGAGATCAGTTTTCCCTTCTGCATCGTAATCTTACGGATCCAGATTCTATAATCTGCCTCATCAGAAATCGACTCTGCAATGATATCCTTCGCCCCGGCAATGGCTTCCTCAGCGCTGCCGACTCCTTTCTCTTCGGAGAGATACTTCGCCGCCTCGTTCTCCAGCGGTTCCTTCGTCTGCTGCAGAGTAATCAGAGCCGCCAATGGCTCCAGTCCCTTTTCCTTCGCGATCGTCGCACGTGTCCTGCGTTTCGGCCGGTAAGGGCGGTATAGATCCTCCACCACTACCAGCGTTTCGGCAGCTAATATCTGCGCCTTTAACTCCGCTGTCAGCCTGCCCTGTTCCTCAATGCTGGATAAGACCTGTTCCTTCTTCTCTTCCAGATTCCTAAGATAGATCAAACGCTCATGCAGCTTACGAAGCTGCTCATCATTCAGAGAGCCTGTTACCTCTTTTCTATATCGTGAAATAAAAGGAATCGTATTCCCCTCGTCGATCAGATTTACCGCAGCATCCACCTGCCAGCGTTTTACGTCTAATTCTTCTGTCAATCTCTGATTAATATCCATGATATCTTGTACCTCTTTCTTTTACTCCTTACCTATGGTTCCAAAGAATCATAACGAATTCTATTATACAGGAGTTACGCCTTCCTTTACAACAGTTTTTCCTCTGTTTTCCGATTCTACTCCCTGTTTTTTAAAACCTCGGCAGGAAGGATCCTTTCAATCCGCCGGGCCACAAATTGATTCATGATAACATATAATCCAAGAACTGCCCCGTAAAGTCCCAGATAAGATCCCGGAGGAAGCTGCGTGTTGATTCCACATGCCGCATTGGACACTAACAGAGGATACAGTACATCCATAGCCGCCTTGGAAAGCGGAATGCACACAGCCGCTCCTGCAGCAGCTATCAGAAAGTTACCACTGAGATACAGTTTTTTGATCTCTTTCTCTCGGTATCCGAAAATCTTGACTAATGAAATCCCCATTGAGGATCGGTCGATCATGACCTTCGTCATCAGATACATGACCACGCAAAAAATAAGTGTCCCGCATACTGACAGCATCATCATCGGCGTCATCTTCTCTACAAATATATGTTAGTATACCTCAGACCCAAACGGCATCAATGCCAGCTTCGCCAGCTTAAACTGCTGCATTCCAAATGGGATCCCCACGATTGACACACAAAGCAGTGCCCCGATCACCAGAGATTCCAGTGCAAGCGGAATCCCGGACACTATCATCCATATAATATTGAGCAGCATAGAGCCGGCTCCGCCGCCATAATGTACTTCTTTCCCAAACGGGAAAAAACTAAGTGCCGCAAACTTGAAGCACTGCATCCCTACTGGTATCCCCACGATAGAGAGACACCATAAAAGTCCGGCAAACGCCCAGCTTAATCCGCTGAGACATCCGCCAAATATAAACCATAAGACATTACCAAGACATCCCATAACTCTTACCCCTCCTTTCCAAGAAGCAGCTGCTTCTCCCACGTCTGTAAACTGGCAACCATTGTTTCTACGCGTTCGATCGCGTAATCTAATTCTTCCTTCGCCTCTTTGATTTTGGACTGGACCAGCCAGTCTGTGATCAATCCGTCAAAGAAGAAATCAGCAAATGTCAGGAAGTCATCAATCTGTATTGTAAAATCATATGGCAGATCCACGTCCTTTAATTCACATCTGAAAAGCTCCAGCTGGCATCTTGCATCCTCCAGCTTTCCGGCCGCTTCCTCCAACTTGGAATGCTTCACCATATTTACGATAAAGCCGCCTCCTAACAGATCTGCGATTCCCCAGTTTCCTGCACTGTTCAGGGCATCTCTCGCGCTTTTCATCAAATTCAGGGACTTCTTCCCGGCAATGATCGCCTCATTCATCTCCACAACATTTTCCTTTTCTCTCATCATTAGAATCTCCTTTCTGGTGCACTTTCCTACCGCAGATCGTCGATGTTCTTCTATAAGATGGTAATAAAAAAAGACTTTTATTCACGACATATCTGCCGCAATAAAAGTCTTGCACATCTCATTTGATACGGATACCTCTCGGTATCGGGTGACGGTTTCAAACCCACCTTTCGGTGTTCGGCTACTCCCTTTTACTTGCTTGTCTTAAAATATAGCACCTTTTTATGTGAATGTCAAGTGATTCATGATATTTTGTTAATTAATTATCAATTATTGTTTTTAAGTTTTTGGCACAGTCTTTTCAAGGGGATATTGGAAAATTTCCCCGCCATTAAACAGGTATCTTCCCTGATGAAATTAAAGTAATACTTTTTGACAGATAAATAGGATACAGCTATACTATACTCATTGAATAAAAATGGGAGTATTGACATGGAAAGAATTTTAACTTACCACATTACAGAATCTGACAGCGGTCTGCGCATCGAGCAGTATCTGAAAAGACACGGTTATTCCAAACAGAACTTTACAGACTTAAAGAAGATGCCCGAGAGTATTCTTGTCAATGGAAAATGGTTCTATCTTAAACAAACATTACATGCCGGCGATGTCCTCACCGTCCATATCAAAGAGACAGAATCTTCCGAGCACATTCCTCCTATGCAGCTTCCGTTGGATATCATCTATGAGGATGAGGATATTATTGTAATCAACAAAGCCGCGGGAATGCCGATCCATCCTTCTATGAATAATTATAAAAATTCTCTCGCTAACGGGCTGGCCTGGTATTTTCAGAATCAAGGCAAGGCGTTCATTTTTCGCTGTACCAACAGACTTGACCGGGATACCTCGGGACTGACCGTGATCGCCAAGCACATGCTCAGCTCCAATATCCTGTCCGGCATGGCAGTGCGTAAGGAGATCCGCCGGGAATATCTCGCCATTGTACGCGGGCATGTCATGCCGTCTGCCGGCACCATCAATGCACCGCTGTCCCGAAAACCTGGTTCGATCATCGAGCGGACTGTGGATTTTGAGAATGGCGAGACTGCAGTCACTCATTATCAAGTGGCAGAAGAAAAGAATGGGCACAGCCTTGTCTCTCTCATTTTAGAGACAGGCCGTACCCACCAGATCCGAATCCATATGAAATACCTCGGGTTTCCCCTGGTTGGAGATTATCTCTACAATCCTGACATGGAATATATAAAGAGGCAGGCCCTCCACTCCCACCGCCTGACATTCCGGCATCCAATCAGCGGTGAGATCATGGATTTTACCGCACCGCTGCCTGATGATATGGCAAATATCCTGCAGTAGGTCAAGCCTGATAAACCGTATTCCCACCGAGTACAGTCTGCATTACTTTAATAGAAGCTATTTCCTCAGCCTTTGTCTCAAAGATATCCCGATCTGTCACAACAAAGTCTGCCACTTTCCCGACTTCGATTGTACCTTTGAGATTCTCTTCCTCCAGGAAATAAGCCGCGTTTCTTGTATAAAGTGAAACCGCATCATATACAGAAACTGCCTGTTCCTTCGAAATGACCTCTGGGTTTCCGTTCAGGTCCATTCTGGTCAGTGCACATTGAATGCCATGGAATGGGTTGACTTCACAGACAGGTGCATCAGAACCGCCTGTCAGGATCAGTCCTGCATCCATCATATCCTTTAGCGCAAAGCAGTAATGCAGCCTTTCATCCCCAAGACGTTTTCTGGCCATGCTGACATAATTACGAATGAAGATCGGCTGGATACTGATGATGACTGGCAGCTTCTTTGCCCGCTCAATAAAAGTCTCACTGATCACTGTGGCATGAATCATGTAAAAGCGCCTGTTCCATCCCAGTTCCGGACGGTAGGCATTTTCAATCGCCGTTAGCAGCATATCATTTGCCTTATCTCCGATTGCATGGACAGCAACCTCGTGCCCTGCATCATAGGCATCCTTCACTACCTTGTTCAATTCCTCCTGCGTATAACAGCCTTTTCCATAATTATCCGGCTGATCCGTGAATGGTTCATTCATCAGACATGAGGCTGCACCCACAGAACCATCCTGCAGGAACTTTGCAGAACCTAATTTCAGCATATCATCTCCAAATCCGGTCACGATATTACGAGGGGTATTCTCATCCAGCACAAAATGGAAAGCAACCCTGCACTTCAGACCTTTTTTCCTCCTCATTTCCTGATACATTCTGATTCCATCCGGGTTGTCCTCCTGATAAGCATGCATCTGTGTCAGCCCCACAGAAGAACAGTACTGAAGATATTTATCGACCTTCTCAATATTCTCTTCCATCGTGTGCTTCGGAAGATAAGGCTCCACATATTCGCTGTATGACTGATCACTGATCACACCGGTCAGTGTCCCATCCTCATATCTATCAATCGTGTTTGGTGTATGTTCCACCACATCCGGTCCCAGATTACATAGCTCCATTGCCTTTGAGTTCAGGATATGTACATGATGGCAGAAGCTTCCCACACAGATCGGGATCTCTGTGGACGCCTCATCCAAAACCTTAACTGTCGGAAAACATCCCTCTTCCAGATAATCCATATGCAGATTCTCGATCAACAGCCATTGGCCTTCCTTCACCTCATCCAGATGTTCCTTACATCTTTCAACAAGTGCAGCAAAGGAGTGGATATCTGCAGCCGTCACCTTTTCCTGTTCCAGGCAGTCTGAGTAAAGATGCATATGGGTATCTGCCATCCCGGGCAGGACCGGCTGGCCCTTCATGTCGATAAACTCTTTTGCACCGATGGCCTTGATTTCCTCATTTGTCCCCACTGCTGCGATCTTTCCGTCATACACTGCGACCGCTTCTACGATCTCTCCTTCTTTTGCCATCGTATAGAACTTTCCGTTGTAAAAAATCTTATCCGCTACCATGATGAAACCTCCTTTTCAAACGTTTCCTCTATGCTTCAACTACAATAAAACTCCCATCAGATACAAAATAACCGGCAGTGTAATAACCATGAACAGCATATTCTGTGTGACTGACCTCGCAGCAAACGATGGGTTACAGTCATACTGCTGGCTTAAAATAACATTAAAGCTGCCTGCCGGCAGTGCCATCAAAAGCACACAGACACTGGCTACAGTATGATTGACCGGCAGAAAACTCAGGATCACACATGCAATGACCGGGACGATCAAAAGCCGGATCAAAGAGATCAGATAAGAATACTTGTCTTTAATGATATCCCTCAGATCCATCACTGCGATCTCGTATCCGATGATAATCATGGACAACGGCACCATCATGCTTCCCACAGAAGATAATGTGGTCTGGATAAATGCCGGGAATCTGAACGGCAGTACATATAAGATCATTGCGACCACTGACATCTGGATCGCCGAATTTCCAAAAATAACCTTCGGACTAAATGTCTTCTCACCGCTCAGCATCATCACACCGAAAGAGAACAGTATCAGGTTATAAAGAATATTAAACGCGATCGCACAGAGCATGCCCAGCTCGCCGAAAAGCTGCGATGCAAGAGGCAGTCCAATAAATCCGACATTTGCAAAGGTACACATCGTTACGAAAATAGGCTCCCCTTTTTCCGGCAGCTTTAAATGCCTAGAAAGTGCTTTCATCACGACCAGCATGATGATATAGTAGACCACGGCGATCAACGCTGTCATTCCAAATCCACCAATACGTTCCATCGAAAATTCTGATCCGGCTGAGGATAAAATGCTGATAGGAAGTACTCCTTTGAGCAGAAAAGTCGATAAATTGTTCTTCATCCCCTCCGTCAGGATTTTTTTCTTCGTGATAAATATCCCAAATGCGATCATTAATAATATCTGAGCCAACAAGGTCCAAACTGCATTTGTCATATCCGTTTCTCCCTTCTAATTTATGATCTGTTTATGCGCCGACAAATGCTGTAAATTCCATCTCCACCTTTACTCCTTCGATCATGCCGCCTACCTGGACACAAGCCCTTGCAGGGAAAGGATCATTCGGCATTAATTCCCTGTATGCCCGATTCATCTTATCAAAATCATTTTTCATATCCAGCATATAGATCGTTACCTTACAGACATCTTCCAGAGTACCTCCTGCCTCCTTGATGATCCGCTCAGCATTCTCGATCGTCTGCTTTGTCTGTTCATAGACATCCTCACTGATCACGCTTCCATCCTCTGTCTCCCCGATCTGGGTTGTGAACACCATTCCGTTCATTAATATCCCATGGGAATAAGGTGCGTTACTGTGTGCAAAATAAGAACTATTAATGGCTTTTTTCTTCATATTTACTACCTCTTCTCACTGCTGTCTGTTCACCAGATAGGAAGGCTTTTTGTTCTCTTCTAAAACTTCCAGGATCTGTGAAACAGCCTTCTCCCTGACCTCTACGAGTGCCTCTTCCGAATAATACGCAGCATGGGGTGTCATGATCACCTGCTCCAGCCCCTTTAAAACACTGTTACAGCCCTTTTCATCCTCGATCACATCAATCCCCGCTGCAGCTGCTTTTCCGCTTAAAATAGCCTCCTTTAACGCTTCCTCGTCCACAACACCGCCTCGTCCTGTTGCGATGATCACTACACCATCCTTCATCGCTTCAAACTGCTCTTTTCCGATCATGTGTCTGGTGCTGTCCAAAAGGGGCGTGTGTATGGAAATATAATCGCTTTCTGCCAGCAGTTCCTCCAAAGTGTCCACACGCTTAGCATTGCCATTTTCAAATGCACTGTCCTTCGCATATGGATCATAAGCGATTACTCTGATTCCAAACGGCTGCAGCAGCTCAGCGATCCTTTTCGGGATATTTCCGTAAGAAACCAGCCCATAAGTCTTGCCTTTTGTGCGGTGAACTTCCCCTCCGACTGCTACGTCCCACTTTCCGGCACGGATGCTTCTGTCATAAATCCCGATCTTACGCACGCATGCCAGGAACATGGCGACGGTATGTACTGCCACCTCCTCGATACAATAATCCGGCACATTTCCTACATAGACACCATGCCTTGTTGCCGCTTCCAGATCAATATTGTTCACTCCAATACACTGCGTAGTAAGTACCTTACATTTCTTTAATCTGGAAAATGCCTGCTCATTCATGTTTGCATAGACGATGATCACACCGTCCGCATCCTCGGCCTCCTGAAAGAAATCTTCATCGTCCTCGCTGTCAATACGGATCAATTCATAATCCGTATAGCCGTTTCTCTGTAAATACGCCTCTTCTACAGATTTTCCGACGCCCTCTGTGTTGACCATCACGATTTTTTTCTTTGTTCCCATTTTACTGCCCCTTTCTTTATTTCTGAGTCTTCAGCTCCATCGGTGAGTTTATGATATGAAACTGCATCGCCTTACGGCTTTTCTCTTTATCATGGCTTCTCAGTGCTTCCAGGATCTGCGCGTGTTCATCGATCACATAATCCCAATCCTTTTCGAGATGCCATGTAAGAATCAATACTCTGCGCTGAAGGAGGCTGATACTCTCCAGCATCTTCTCATACCAGACGTTTCCACAAAATTTGCCGATCTTTACATGAAACTGATATTCATATTCCATAAATTCCAGATATTCTTTTCTGGCCATCGAATCCCGCTGCTTTAGGATGACCTCCTCCAGCTCCTGGCACTGTTCTTTCGTGATCGTCTCGGCTAACATCCCTACTGCCTCCACTTCTACAAGCTGTCTGGCCTGCTGTGCGTCCTGGATCTCCTTCTGTGTAATGCTTGCTACAACGATATTTTTAGAAGGTGTGATCTCCACAAGGCTGTCTGCCTCCAGTCTCCTGACTGCACTTCTGACCGGAGTTCTGCTGATCACAAGCTGACTGGCCAGCTGCTCTTCAATCAGTATCTGTCCCGGCTTTAATTCACCTGTGATGATCGCTTCTTTTAAAACTTCATATGCCTGCTCTGACAGCGACTTCTTATTTCCGATCTGTCTCATCCCCATTGAGGTGTCCTCCTCTCAACTTGGTATTGTATATGTATTTGTATACAATATTGTATACACAATTTTTATATTTGTCAATATAATTTACTTATTGTAATGGTTTTGTAAATATTACTTAATACTTATCACATGGAAAAATTTAAACAAATGTCCCGTACAAAAAAAACAGAAGTGCCAGATAAATAGCACTCCTGTTCCTAACAAATACACATATAAAAGAGATCAGAGTTCACTCTCCTCCTCATTCTCATTTACTTCAAAAATCCACAAAGTCTCCCTTGCCTGCGGCGTATAATTTTTAAACTTTAAAATCCGCAGTGTGATCCAGCTTCCGTCTACTCTTTGATAAGAATATTCTGTCGTGGCATTTTCATTCAGATTTACTTCCAGATTCTCATAATTACAGAACTCTATAAATTCACTGCGGTATTCTGATTTTACAATACGTTCTGCATAAAGTCCCATCGCTTTACTAAATATATCTCCGGATTCCTTTAGCATTTCCTCAAAATAAGATGGAATAAATAAATGCCTGATCGTATCACTTGCCAGATCAACAAAGTACACCCCTTTAAACTCCGGCGACAATACAGAAAGAAACGTATCTGCATCCTGCTTCTCCAGGACCATCTGTTCTAGCGCCCGGTTCAGGGTACGCATCTGACGCTCTTTTCCATTTTCCTTATAATACTGCTGCTTATCATGCTGCATCGAACCTTCCGCCAGATTGACCATTTCCTTGATATCAATATCCTGATCCCGCCATTCGATCCCAAAAGAGATCTCATAATCCAGAGAGATCAGATTCTGACGAACCTTATCCATCCGATCCTCTATATCCTGTTTATCCATATTCTGGCATAGGACCACAAATTCATCTCCGCCAATCCGGTAAACACATTCGTGTGGAAAATTCTGGCATAGTATATCTGCTACCGATCTGAGCATCCGGTCTCCTGCCTGATGCCCCAGACGGTTATTAATCTCATGTAGTCCATTTGCATCCAGATATACGCAGGCAAACTGTGACAGATTAAGGCTCCCGAATTTATCGATCGCGGTATGAAAACTATTTCTATTCTTTGTACCTGTAAGCGAATCATAATTGGCAATCACGTTTAATCTTGCATTAATTACGGCACTTTTTTTTGAACTGCTGAGGATCCAGTAAATAACCAGTGAAATTAACAGCAAAAATACAATAAGACACACTTGGAGTACCGGACCTTTAGAAATAGATGTCAAAAATGTGGAGTCCATCATGGAAACCAATTCCTCCTGACGGATCTTTGCTAACAGAACCCATTGTACTGAAGGGATCGGGGCATAAACAACATAGCACAGACCGTCATCCCAATAATAAGTACCGACTCCTGACTCCCCATCCAGGCCTTTCTGCTCTAGTTCCATCACAGATCGTGCCCCTGCATCTTCCGTTTCCTCAAAAATCTGCTTCGCATTATAAGAATCATTTACCCAGGATATATGATCCTGATTGCTGACTGCAATATCTGTCCCTTCTCCATTGATAATATAAGATTCTCCTGTATCCACGTATGTAAGATTTTCGATCAGGTCACAAAAATAATAACCATCCTTTTCCATACTCAGCACCCCGGCAATCCTGCCATCCTGGAACACCGGAGCTGAATAACACATCACATATTCATTTTGTTCATTAAAATAGGGCCCGTAAACACCGATCTGGCCGCTGCAGGCCATCTTAACATCCTCGCGGCTGCGTATATCAAGTTTCCTGCCATCAGAAGAAACACTTCCCTCCTCAGATACATATACCAGGCGCAGCAGATTGGACCCAGAAATGTTCTCTGGAAATTCAACTGCTTCCTCCTCTTTAGGAACAACAAAAGTATCTGCAAGATCCTCTAATACCACCTTACTGCTTTTTAATTCATTTTCTACGGATATGACTCCCTGGTCCACCATTGACCTCATCAAATTTATTGTATAATCCGCAAGCATTGATTGAAAATTCTTGGAAAACACTGAATACACCGTAAAGATCAAAATTAAAAAAGCAGCCAGGAATACACATACGATACGGCTTCCCAAAATTAAAATACGTTTTTTTTCGTTGATTTCCAAACCACTTAACCCCTTCCAGAAAACTTTATCACATTACCCAAACGTCTTCTGCCCAAATCGAAAAAAGCCAAAATAAAGGAAACGTCGCGATCAACGTTTCCTCTGCCTTCGTAAGTCTCACCGGCTTGAACTCAGGTCACTACAGCATCGCAAGCCGAAATGTAATTATAGATTACACCTTCCTATTTCGCAATAATAAACACAAAATCTGTTGATTTCATCACGTTTTAAGTATCTGATAAATGAAACAGTGCTTTTCTGAAAGAAGAGTCAAAGCGGATATTTAAAATCCGCTTCGCTGCATTCTTAGTGGGGTCAAAATATCACTTTAATAGTTGTATCTGCCACTTTTTTTCCTTTGATCAGCTCAAACAATTTCTTATATCCCCGTATCCCAAATTCCTTTTCCGGCATCCTGGCTATAATCATATTGTTGTCTACAATTCCCGACCCCGGAAAATCATCAAATGTAGCTTTTCCTGCTAAGACTGACATTCATGCTATTCGTAAACACTATCGTATATTTTTTCGCCTTCTTTAATAATCCTGTTTATTGCAGAATCCCCCTCACATAACTCTTTTTTCTGTTTATCAGAAAGAGTTCTTTTTATATTTCCATGCTCGTCCAGATAATGGATATTGTAGATGATCTCTCCGGCCTCTTTTTCCCACCACCGTATTTGAATATTCTCTCCATTCTCCACTGTATAATAATCTAAAACAGTTGAGTAATAGTGAAGAACAAACTCGAAGTAATCGGGCATTGACTGATTGGGGAGTGTATAATAAGAATCTTGATCAACTACTTTTTTGTAATAACCTAATTGTTCGTCAAAATAAAACTCATTTGCTTCAACTCCCTCAGCAAATTTGACTCCCAAGGAATCTTTTGCGTTCTTCCAGGCTATGCCCCAAATAAGCGCGCTAACTGCCAATGCAATCACAACCACCAGTAAAACTTTAAGTACATTCTTCTTAAAATTTTCACTGAATTTAATATCCTTATTCAATTTTTTTACCATATGCTTATCCCCCTTTAGCATAACGTCTAGGGAGATATTAAATTCCTCACTTATAGAAACTAAAGTTTCTAAATCTGGATAATTCTTTTCTTTCTCCCAGTTTGATACTGTCTGCCGCGTAACATGAAAGATTTGGGCAAATTCTTCCTGTGTCATTTTTCTTTCTTTTCGTATACCTACAATTGTCTCTCCTAATTTCATGTCTTCTCCTTTCAGTATCTATTATGCTTTATGTATCCTCAGATGACTAGCAAGCCTGAATTGCATTGAATAATATGCTGTGCAAATATTACTTGCAATAACAAAATTATGGGGGATTTCGCTTATGCTGTACAATTTTGTACAACTTTTGTGGGAAAATAAAAAGTGCCCCAAGCCCTTTGTTCACAAGGGGGTGAAGCACCACTTTCGAATGCCGCAGACTGGGATCGAACCGTTTCAAACAATAACAACTACTAATAGGAAGGGAATTTGAAGACTTCATCACGGTCTAGGTGTTCAAAGGTTTCTACCCACAAACTGAAATTTTCTGCTTTTAAAACTGAATCTAAAAATCCTTTTTCATATAATATCTGGTATGGTTTCGAGGACAATTATCCAATTCTCCAAACACTTCATATCCCTGCTTTTCATAAAACTCTTTTGCCTGAAAATCAAAAGTATCTAAATGGATTAAATACACATTATTACTCACTGCCTGTTGTTCGACTGCTTTTAATAGTAATGTACCCAACTTTTCACTTCTATAATTTGAATCAACCCAAAGGGTATCTATGTAAGCGACATTCCAACAATACATCCTAGCAATGATACCAGCAATAATTTTTCCACCTTTTTCTATTTTATGGCTTAAATCTATAAACAGTTCTGATTGTTCTGCTTGAACTTTTGATAAATTATAATCCACAAGTTTTTCCACAAGATATTCTTTATCTTCATTTGTGCACTCTTGAATAGGTAATTCCATTAATACGACCTCCGTAAATTCTAACTCGTCCAGCTTCCACTACTCACAGTATAATTCTATTTTATAAAATGCACAAGCAAAAAGGCATGAGAGACTTCCATATCTCTGTATCCCCTTTTATTCACTCCATGCCATTAACAGCAATACTCCACTATTCTTTTACATAGATAATCAATTCTCCGACTTCACAGCCAAAATAATGGAACACTTTACAGATTAAATTCGTATCCAGTCTTTGAAATTCATTTCTGCAATATCTGTTAAAATTTGACTTCGGTATATCCAGTTTCTTGCCAGCAGATGAAATCTTCAAAGATTTAACAAATATGGCAAACAAAAAATCTTGGAATGCCACAAATATGAAATTTATTACTCGGAATCTAAAAAAAGCTGGAGTACCTATTTACCCGATGAGACAAAACCTAATAACCGCCAATCTATCAAGAGAAAGAGTAAGGAGGATCTTGAAAAATCATCAGAGAGCCTTATTCCCTTTGCGGGATAGCTATCCTTTTATCTGTTTATCCGTGTAGGTGAGACTAC
Source organism: Faecalicatena sp. (assembly GCF_058819085.1). Classification (NCBI taxonomy): domain Bacteria; kingdom Bacillati; phylum Bacillota; class Clostridia; order Lachnospirales; family Lachnospiraceae; genus Faecalicatena; species Faecalicatena sp. The sequence goes on along the minus strand of NZ_JBZUUL010000007.1, from coordinate 11,099 downwards.
GGCAATACGCTGGGAAGATATTGATTACAATAAAAGAATCGTATATCTGCACAGACAGGCAACCTGTGAACGTACACTGAACGATGATCTATCTTTTTCCAAAAGGGAAGTAAAGGTGGTAAACCAGATGAAAGGGAACACCTCTCATGGTTTTCGTAAGCAGTTCTTAACAGATGAAGCACTAAAAATTCTTGAAAAGGCAAAAGAATTAAATCCAAACGGAACATATGTCCTTGAACCCGACGGTTCAATTATGACTACGGACAGTTTTAACCGCCGTTTAAAGAAATATTGTAACGAAGCTGGTGTTCCTTATCATTCCAGCCATAAAATCCGCTTTTACAACGCTTCTACTGCTTTTGACGGAAACAATCTCACAACCCTTACTTATTTAATGGGTCATAGTGAGACAGCAACAACGCTTCACTATCTGCGAAACATCAATAAACGTGAAAATGATATGCTTGCTTTTCAAAAACTTGGGATTTCATCCTAAAGTGTTCAAACTTTTAGACACAAAAAAAGAGAAACACTGTAAATTCAACGTTTCTCTCACTTTTAGGTAATGCCGCAGACCGGAATCGAACAATCCTATACACTACAAACCACTTACAGAAAGGAGGTTTCAGCACATCTTCAACAAATTGTAATCAAAAGTGTAATCATCCTCTTATAAGCTATTTCCTTGTTCGTCCTCTTCTCTTCCAGCGTTTTCCCACAGGGAAATGCACAGAGCGGCGGTTCCTAACAGGGCGGTGGGCCGGCTGTGCAAGCGTCCGGTATCTGCAAGTATATCTCAGTCAAAATCTTTAAAGTTTTTATTCACTTGTTTCCTGCACTAATATTAGAATGTTATAAGTAATATATAAATTCAAACGTCTAAACTTATTTTTAAAAAAAGAAAGCCAGTACGAAAACTGACTTTCCGTTTCTTAATATTATAAAATCTACTTGTGTACTTCACCACAACCACTGCAAACTTTGCCGTCAAGTACCTGCTCATCGTAGGCTGCTACATCTACTACCCAAACGTCTTTGTATTCGGCTTCGTGGTAAACTGTTTCTACCCATGCTGCTTTGTCCTCTACCCAAACGTCTTTGTATTCGGCTTCGTGCTCAACTACTTCATCATAGGCTTCCTGTACACATACAGTTTCCATATGCCCTTCTTCCGGGTGCTCAATGGTTTCTACCCATGCTTCTTCGTCAACAATGTATTTGTCCTCATATTCGGCTTCGTGATTGATAGTCTCTGTCCACGCTTCCTTATCGACTACCCACTTATCTTCATACTCTGCTGGACGACTGATAGTCTCTTCCCAAGCCTCCTTTACAAGAACAGATTCAGTGTGACCTACTTCTGGAGATACCAGTACCTGTTCATCATAGGCTTCTTTAACAAGGACTGATTCAGTATGACCTTCTTCCGGATGATGAATAGTGTCTACCTGAACCTGACGCTGCTCGGTGTGCCATCCACTACCCTCGCCTGCAAGCATATGAGCAGACTGCTCAGCGTCTATATCCATATTTGTGATATCAGCACCACAAACGCTGCAAATAAAGCGAGTACCTATTTCGTATACGGGTTCGTCCCAAGCCTCTTTGTCGATGATGTATTTGTCTTCGTAAACGGCGTCGTGGTGAACGGTGTCATAAACGGCTTCCTGGTCAACAATGTACTTGTCTTCGTAAACGGCGTCATGATGAATGGTGTCATAAACGGCTTCCTGGTCGACAATGTATCTGTCTTCGTATTCTGCTGGGTGATTTACAACCTCGTCATAGGCTTCTTTTACAAGGACGGATTCGGTATGACCCTCTTCCGGGTGCTCGATAGTTTCTACCCATGCATCTTTTACCAGTACGGACTCTGTATGACCTTTCTCAGGATGCCGGATTTCTTCTGTCCAAGCCTTATGGTCAACTACCCATTTGTCTTCGTACTTAGCGTCATGATGTACTGTCTCACTCCAAGCGTCCTTCACCAGTTCTTTCTCGTAATGACCCTCAGCGTCATGTTTCACTTCTTCTGACCAAGCATCCTTTACCTTCTGATTTTCCCAATGACCTACCTCATCATGATGCACTGTTGTATAGTTGTCAACCCAACTATGCTGATGTTCTTTCACTGTCTCTGATTTATCCTGTTCAGCTTCCTTATTTTCTGTCTGTCTTGCTTTTACAGCTTCCGCATTCAATGCATCCCTTAAATCCATGTACTTTGCCAAAGCTTCTGCCACTTCCGTTTTATTTACTTCTGTGGTTGGACGCAGGTTGTTTTCCACTTCATCGGTCAGTCTGTCATCGCCGACTAATATCTGATTTCCGACAGCCCATTTCATCTGTACAGAGTATTCCTCTGATACCTTATTATCCGCCTGATCGGCAAAAGAATTATAGGAACCAATTCCATAAGTCATATCAAGTCTGTCAATGTTTTTCGCATAGTTGTAAAGGATCACTGCCATTTCTTCCCGTGACAGTGCTTTTTCTGCGTCAAACTTTCCATTCTGGAAGAAATCCGCCTTTAATCCCTCAAAAAGCCCTTTCTGGCTGGCCCATGAAATAGCAAGCTGATCCTCAGCCGCTTCCACGTCATCAAAAGGCATTTCCACCATCATAACAGGCTTCTGTGCCATCACATAGAGAGACTGTATAAAGTCTGATCGTTTTTCCTTTTCCTCAACACCAAATTCATTCTCACTTAACCCCTGCATAATTTCTGCATCGTATACTGTCTGAACATAGTTGAAATAAGATGCACCCGTTTTCACATCTGAAAATTGACTGCTATTCATGGCAAATACAGTGCCAACACTGCCAGCAGTTAATGTCATTGTTGCTAATAAGGCAACTACCGTTTTCCTTTTCATCTTTCGTAACCTCCGTTTTGTCTTGGTATGTATTTTAATACACCTGTATATTAATACAGTCTATCACAATCCAGCTTATATTGCAATACAGTCACAGATATACTAAAAGAAAAAGGCGGTTGCAATGAATGAAAATTTATATTGAATTAGAAAATTTATTGAAAGAAAAAAAGATTAGCAAAAACAAACTATGTCAAAATTGTGATATGCAACGTACACAATTAAATAATTATTGTAAAAACAAAGTAACCCGTGTTGATTTAAATATTTTAGCTAAAATATGTGAATATGTTGAATGTACACCGAACGATATCTTAAAATTAATTGATAATTAGCATGAGTTCAGACGTCTGAACGCTGTCGCTACAAAAGTAAAAGGAAGGTCTATATATGAAAAATGCAATTCCACAATACAACGTTTCCTATTCAGAAGAAGAAAATAAACAGATTCATGAATATCTTCAAACGGCAACTGATTCAGAATTAGTGAGATCTATTTTTGATATTTGCAATTTATATCCAGAGTCCACCCGACAGTATGTGACTGATGCCATTCAAAATTTTATCCATGAAATTCGTGACCGGGATATGATGAAACAAAAATATGATGCCTTGCTGAAATGTAAAGAAGCATGGAGAAAATACTGCAATGATTTATACCGCTATGAGGAAGTAAAAGAAATCCGCCATCTATATGAAAACTATAAGGATGAAAAAAAGGAATGTAAGGAAGCAAATTTCTTAGCATATTTAGACAACAAACATCCCTCAAAATACAATGTAGATTTTATACGGAAATGCACTTTTAGTGAAGAGAGTAAAAACGGAATCAAAAAACCGGAACAACCAAACATTAAATATACGTCTTTAGATTCTGTTATAGTTTCAGAACAAACCCCGGAAGAATATTTACAAACATTAGGAACAGAAAATCTAAAGCAGTTGTTTGAGTTGCTTCTTTATTATATAGATGAAGCGGAAAACCCGGTCAATGCCTTTATTTTATTTCTGACAAGAAAATACTCTTATGAATCACACAAGAGTAACCGTCCGGCTTTTTCATCTTCCACGCCGGATTATCTTACGTTGCGCCAGCAGTGTGAAGATTTACTGGATGAGATACAGAGTTTAGTTAAGGAAGCAAATACATATTAAAAGAATAACATTCCTATAACACCCTTCGGGGTGTTTTTTTAATGCTGGTTTTTGGGGAATCTGTTACCCACTGACGTTTATCAGTTATTTGTATATTATAAAATCATAAGATAAACGTTTACTTAAATACAAATGAAAGGTTACATGTGGTGCGCATCATATACAGGAAGAGTATATGAATACAAATACAGAAGAAAAAATCAAACGTGGAGAAAAACTTAAGGAACTTCGTGAAAAGAAAAAAAAGATTGATAAAATTTATACACAGCAGTATATGGCAGATGAACTTGGAATTGACATCAAAAATTATGAAAGATGGGAAGGAAGAGGACAAGGACTTGATGATATAAATAATCTGAAACGTCTCTGTAGTATTTTGAATGAACCATTACAAGTGTTTATCGGTGAGGACGAGCCAGATGTGGATGATTCAAATTCTTTTATAGAACAGTATCGTCGAAAGACAGAGGACTTTGACATAATAGCTTTAGCGGAATTACTAGAAATTACCAGTAAAGCCATAAATGATTTGATTCATTGTGGTAAGTAGCGAAAACCCACCCCCGCATTAAATGCGGTATACCCGCATACTGCGCGGTTTTCAGTTTAGGTAAAATGTGGGATATTATAATCAACAAATTAAGAAAGGGGGGTGGTGCTAATGATTGTGTCTCATGAACCAAAATAATGATATGCCCTCTGCTGACACGCAGAGGACATACCAACCGTAACTCGTCAATGATGTGTGGTTACGATACTTCACAATATCATACTAACACATCGAGCTTTTAAAGAAAAGGAGATATCGCTCATGGCTTATCACAAACTTTGCCTGCGGAACAAAGTTGTACCAATGGCTGTCATTGAAACCGAACAGGTATACGCTCTGCTAGAAATAAAGAAGGTATATGAATACACTGGAAGTAGTAATAAAACTAATAAAGTTGTCGGGTACGCATACACCGTAGCCAATATAGCTTCTTACGAAAAATATACATTCAAAGTTCCTCACGTCGTTCCATTGATGCCACCCGAGGAATTACAGGCACACCGGGAAATGGATGAAAAGGTTTTTGTTGAGTTCGAGAATGCAAGCGTTAAGCTGTATTGGTCTACATATTCAAATTCTTACCAAGAGTCGTTCACGGCAGACAACATCCTGCTTGTCAGGGAATAAAAGTCACAGGTGGGTGCGATGTACCCACCGAAACATTAAAATAAATCAATCAGGAGGACAAACCTATGTTAAATAAATTAGCAGATACTATTTTGAAGAAAATCGAAATGACAAATATGAAATACCAGCAACAGCAGAACGCCCTTCATCGAAATGAACAATTAAAAATAGAAGCGCAACTGAAAGCGTTTCTAAAACCACATATTGAGGCGCCTTTAGGGGAATGCCCATATTTCCATAGCCAAATAAAGATAAGTCTTCCCTGCTGTACCTATGATGCCGCAAACGGCCTGTGGAGGATTGCAAGCGAGTGCGTAGTTGAGACCTCCCTTGATCTGGAAAGTCCAAGAGTCGTTGTCTCCCTGAATCAGTCCAAAGACATCTATTTTGCCCGGCTTCGGCAGGAAATGGAAAACGAGCTTCTGGAACTGGGGATGATGTCTGAAATGGGGAACGCCAACCCAGCAGAGTTGCAGGTGGCGAATCTACAGCTACAACGTAAATATGAGATTTTGCGGCACGAATTGAAATTCCATTCCATAGAATGCCAGAAAGAAGGTAGCAAATCCATTGTAAAGATTTGGGCAGGATTTAGGTAGGACAGGCTCTCTTTGCCGCAGGTAGCCGGATATCCCGACACTGCCCCAAGTGACTGCCGAAGGCAGGAACGAGGGGCGGTGAAAGGGATTCCGGGTGCAGGTCGGGGTATAGTATTACCCCGACCTGCACAAACAATCTCAAAATGGTCAAAAGCCCCTGTATTCTGGGCGTTTCAGCCTTCCAAAATCCTGTTCGCATGAAATGAACACAGCGAACAAGATTACTTTGATAAACCTTATGTATGGAAGTGAATCCCGTCTGGTTTACGAAACGGTATTTCAAAGAACTATTGAACTTTTTATACAGATGCAAAGGTTCAAACGTCTGAACAACTAAGATAAGAAGGAGACAATACTATGAGTAATGAAGTAAAGGTACAAGAAATCGAAGAGAAAAAAGAAACGAAGAAAACTGTAGCTGAGAAAAAAAGTCCTTCCACTAAGAAGGCTGGTACAGCGAAGAAGGCCGATGCAGTAGAAGCGGCAGTCCCGATTATAAAGCCGGAGGAAACTCCTGCCCCTGATTCTATAGAAAAGGTAACAGGTGACGTGATCGACACCCGTCTGTTTCCTGCTGAGGAATGTAAGCAATTCCACATGCAGTGTGAAAACATCGACAAGAACATCATGCAGGTAAACACTTCATTTTTGAAAATTGCAGTAAGCGTTTATACTATCCATGCGCATGAGTGGTATAAAATCGAGAACTTTCCCAACATTTATGCCTTTGTACAGGAAAAGTATGGGTTAGGCCGTGCCACTTGCAGTAATTACATAAATATCTGTAAGAAGTTCGGCAAGCTTGAAAACGATGGTAAGGACTGCAAAGGTCTGTTGCCGGAATATGAGAAATATTCCTCTTCCCAGCTTGTGGAGATGCTGAAAGTTCCTAAGCAGTATCTTTCTGAATTTAAGCCGGAGATGTCTGTACGGGATATGAAAAGAAAACGTGGCATCTGTGAAGAACAGAAATCACTTCAAGGTACTGCTTCTGAAAGTGATACAGAGGAACCTGTGAAGAAATCCGTAAAGACCAAGAAGTTATGGAAAACGCAGGATGTTAATACGCTTTTGAAATTAGAAAATCCCGATGTCACTTCAAAGCTGGAAGAATTTGAAGAAAAGCATCCCGGTGCAAAATTCAATATTTCTATTACTTTAGAATATGAGGAATAGAATGCTTTATCAATACAGGCGGTGTATCTCAGCGGTACACTGCCGCCATTAAAAACAAAGGAGATGGTTACTATGTGCAATTTAAACCGTAAAATAGTTAAACCGCCAGAGGAAAAAACCGTCCCCAAAGCGGCAACGAATGTACAACGCCATGCATTCCAATTGACCATCAATAATCCTTTGGATTATGGTTATGACCACCATAAAATCAAAGAGATTTTGATTATGAATTTCCCCACCCTGAAATACTTCTGTATGGCAGATGAAATCGGGGAAAAAGGAACACCACATACACATATTTATGTATGTTTCAGTTCCCGTGTCAGGTTCAAAAAAGTCAAGAAATATTTTGATGAGGCGCATATCGTAGTTCCTGCCGGAACCGTTCAGGCGAATATAAACTACATCAAAAAGTCCGGGAAATGGGAGGACACAGACAAAGCGGACACCCGTGTAGAAGGTACTTTTGAGGAATGGGGAACAGTTCCCACACAGAAAGGCAATAATGCCGATATGCAGGAGCTTTATGAGCTGATTCAGGCTGGGTACAGTAATGCCGAAATACTGGCTTTAAATACAGATTACATCCTGAATATAGATAAGCTGGATAAGGTCAGAACAATGCTTCTAATCGAGAAATACAAGGGCACACGCCGTCTTGATTTAAAGGTGGTATATATCAGCGGCGTGACAGGTAGAGGCAAGACAAGAGGTGTTTTAGACGAACATGGTGACGCAAATGTATACAGAGTCAGTGATTATCAGCACCCCTTTGACAGCTATTCCTGCCAGCCTGTTATCGCCTTTGAAGAGTTCAGGAGTAGTTTAAGGATATCTGATATGCTGAATTACTTAGATATATATCCGATTGAATTACCTGCCAGATACACAAATAAATATGCGTGTTATAACGCTGTTTATATTACAACAAACATTCCGCTTGAGGAACAATACCCAGAAGTGCAAAAGGACAATCCAGAAACGTGGAAAGCGTTCTTACGCCGTATCCATGAAGTCAGGATTTATGAAGAGGACGGAACGATAACGGTTTACGATTCTGTAGATCAGTACCTGAACCGTGAGCATACGTTCCACCAGGTCACCAAAGCGGAACAAGAAGAATTACCATTTAAAGATTAAGGAGGAAACAATTATGAGAACAAGAGAAAAAGAAGTTCGTAAACTGAAAGAGGTATTGGAGTCAATGGTGAATCAGATGCACTATCCTGATTTTTTCCTGTATCTGCTGTATTTAATTAAAAATTCAGAAGGAATCAGCTACATAAACTACCATCATCCAGTAACAGACAATGTCATTCCAGAAATGTTAGACATTGTATTTGATGATGATGAAGTCATCACCGTCAGTCTCGAAGACGACCGCTGTATGATTGATATTAATTAGTGGGAGGTCTTATTATGGCAGATGAAGAACTTGATTTAGGTAACTTTAAAGTTTCAACACCAAAGCCAGATTATCTCCCCTACTCAAATGACAGAGTCAAACGCATGGTAAAGGAATGCGGCTGTCACCTGGAAAACATCTGGGCAGGCTACAAGGGGAATCGTTATCCGGGATATGTGGAACACTACTGTATTATCAATGATGAAACAAAAGAAATCATTAATGGTAACGTGACACTGGAAGGACTCCGGTATTTCTTCGCCAGACAGGGTTTCCCTCTGGAAGATGAATTTAGTATGAGTGATAACCCTCGCAATCAAGGCGCAGAAGCCTTTATGGAAGCTGTAGGTCAGCTCACCGATGAACTAAAGTAAGAAAGGAGACATTCTTAGTCAATACACCCACCGTATCGTAATGTATCGTTCTGTACAGTAAAGCAGACCTCTTTGGGGTAGTAAGATATTGATAAGAAAGTTAAATTTAGTGAGTATTTACTAGGTTAATTTAGCTATGCCAGATACAGAACAAATACTCTTGAAATATTTAAGTAACAAGTGTAATATGTCATTAGAAGATGTGCTGAACGACATTGAAATTATGAAAAATATGGATATTCTTCAGCAACACCCTTATGCTATTTCTCAAGGCTCAAATGGCCGCTGGTATACCTATCTTCCAGATGATACAAAACCACATGGTAGAAGACAAATTGCAAAATCATCTGAGGAAAAAATTCAACAGGCAATTATTGAAGACTATAACCTACGAAACGAAAAGAATAGCAATGGGAAAATGAACCTTGAAAAATTATTTGAGCTCTGGATGTTATGGAGACGTGATACTGGTACAGACCCTAAAACAATTAAGGAAAATAAAAATGATTGGAACCGCTTTCTTGCTAAAAATCAGTTTATAAAGAAAGAAGTCAAAAAAATCGAATTTACAGATATTGAAACTTTTTTTCTTGAAATAACCAAAGGGCACGCAATCACTTACAAACGTTTAACAAATGTTAAAAGCGTTTTGAATGGAGTTTTTAAACATGCTATCCGTTTAAAAATCATTGAATATAGTCCTATGCAAAATGTTGATTTCAAACAATTTCGTACACGCTGTAAGCCTGGTTCCTCTACAAAAAAGAATTATACAGATGAAGAGCGGCGACGAATTTTAGACTATCTAAGCACAAAATCTGATGTATATTCTCTAAGTATCCAACTAGCTTTTTTCCTTTGTTTAAGGATTGGGGAACTAATTTCAATTAAAAAAGCTGATATACAGGGAACTCAAATCTTTATCCAACGTTCTACCAGAAAAAGACAAACTATGAATGATGACTTAACGTTTGGAAATGTTTACTATGATGTGGAAGAACGTATAAAAGGAAATCAGATTGAAGGATTCCGTTCTATCCCCCTGACACCACAAGCACAAAAAATTGTTCAAAAGACTTTGTCTTTATATCCAGAAGGGGAATATTTGTTTATGAGAAATGGTCAGCCTATTTTTGCAGATTCGTTTAATCAGCATTTAAAAAGGGTCTGTGCCACTTTGGATATTCCTTATAGGTCAAGCCATCAAATACGCTTTACTATGGCTACTAAGTTCTATGAGGGAGGGATCAAGGTTAATCAGCTCTCTACTTTTCTGGGGCATAGTGATACACGAACCACATTTCATTATATCCGCCAAAAGGGAGCTGACAGGCAGGCTAACGAAATTATGACACAAATCTTGGATGTGTAATCAAGTGTAATCAACACTTTTGAAGACAAAAAATAAGAGAAACGCTGTAAATTCAACGTTTCTCTCACTTTTTACTAATGCCGCAGACCGGAATCGAACCGGTACGGGTATCACTACCCACGGGATTTTAAGTCCCGGGCGTCTGCCAGTTCCGCCACTGCGGCATAATATATGGGACCTATAGGGCTCGAACCTATGACCCTCTGCTTGTAAGGCAGATGCTCTCCCAGCTGAGCTAAGATCCCATAATATTTAATTGTCCACCAGATAAGATTATACACCTTTTTTACTCCGATGTCAACGACCCAGAAGAGACTCGAACTCTCGACCTCCGCCGTGACAGGGCGGCGCTCTAACCAACTGAGCCACTGGGCCTTATTTAATTAGTGGACCTTCGGGGACTCGAACCCAGGACCGATCGGTTATGAGCCGATTGCTCTAACCAACTGAGCTAAAGGTCCACGTGTATTATGTCCCTTAAAGGAACAAAGCCGATGATCGGACTCGAACCGATAACCTGCTGATTACAAATCAGCTGCTCTGCCAATTGAGCCACATCGGCATACTAACTTTTATCGAGAACTGATCATAACCAGTACTCATCACCAAATGTCCAAAACTAAATGACTCCGACGGGAATCGAACCCGTGTTACCGCCGTGAAAGGGCGATGTCTTAACCGCTTGACCACGGAGCCTTAAATAACAACAGTCTTAACAATTTTATAGACCGTAAGTAGTGCTCACGGTCTACAAGCTCCCCGAGTTGGGCTCGAACCAACGACCCTTCGGTTAACAGCCGAATGCTCTACCACTGAGCTATCGAGGAATATTAGCTATAAGTGTGTACCTTCAAAACTACATACAAAGATTCTTTTACATCCATTATCCTACCACCATGTTTGGTTATGCCCTCGACCTATTAGTAACAGTCAGCTCCATGCATTGCTGCACTTCCACCTCTGCC
>NZ_JBZUUL010000006.1:0-134134 GCF_058819085.1 Faecalicatena sp. | reverse complement strand
TTTGGAGGCAGCCTTTTTGAGGGAAGCAAAGCAGAGATGTGCAGCTTTCGGGAGGCATTTTTTTCAGAGGTGAAGCTAAAGAAGACCAAATTTGTGAAATTAGATTTTACGAAGGCTGATTTCTTTCGGACTTCCTTAAAAGGAATGGATTTCTCGGACAGCGTGATTGAAAGTATCATGGTATCTGATACATACCGTGAGGTGGCAGGGATGAAGATTAACATGTTCCAGGCAGCCGAGATTGCCAAGCTTCTTGGTGTGACCATTGTTTAGGACTGTGGAAAATGTGACGGACAGTTAATTTTTCGCTGAGAAATGTGAATCAGGCTCCGTTGTGTCAGGACCTGAGTATCTGATATGCTCATTGTAGTACATGAAGATTAGACGAAAGGGCTGGGAAACCGGACATTTTACGCGCCGGAGATATACCTGGTCATATAAAGAAAAAGGAGGAATTTTCATGCGGATCCATGAAATTATCAGAGAAAAAAGAAAGTCATTGGGACTGACACAGGAACAGGCGGCAGTGCGTCTCGGAATCACGGCCTCTGCATTTAATAAATGGGAGAGAGGGATCAGTTACCCGGACATTACCATTCTGCCCGCATTGGCAAGGCTTTTGGAGACGGATCTGAATACACTTTTGTCCTTTCGGGAGGAATTGACGGATCAGGAGATTGCTTTATGGTGCGGTCAGATCGCAGACGTTTTCCTGAAAGACGGGTTTGAGGCGGCCTATCAGCAGGCGATAGAGAAGGTCTGTGAATACCCGGGCAGCGGAAAGCTTTTGTTTCAGATTGCAGGGACACTGGAGGGAGAACTTCAGATGTTTTCGTCCGGTCTGGAGGAAGAAAAGAAGCAGAAGTATCTGGAAGTGATTGAAACACTGTATGAGAGGGCGGCCCAAAGCAAGGATGATGCCGCACGGATACAGGCGAATACAATGCTGGCTCTTAAGTATATGAACCGGGGGGAATACGAAAAGGCACAGGAAAAGATCGAGCTTCTGCCGGACCCTGCATTGCAGGATAAGAGACAGCTGCAGGCACAGCTTTATTACCGTCAGGGGCGTTATGAAGAGGCGGCGCAGCTGGAAGAGGGGAAAATACTGAAATCCGCAAATGGGATTTATACAGATCTGATGCTTCTGATGGGGATCGCACTCAAAGAAAAACGGATGGAGGATGCCCGATATTTTGTAGAGAAGGCAGTACAGACGGTTCAGCTCTATGAGATGTGGGAATATTCTGCATGGGCGGCAGAGTTTCAGATGGCTGTGTCCATGCGTGATAAAGAGAAAACGGTTCAGGTATTAAAGCAAATGCTCCCTTCGCTGAAACAAGTCTGGAGGCCTTCTGAGGCAAGGCTTTACAGCCATATCCCCCAGAAGGAAGGGAGTTTGGAAAAAGGTGCCTATAGGGAAAGAATGCTTGGGCAGATCGTGGGAATGTTAAAAACGGACGAGGAAATGGAGTTCCTCAGAGAAGATGAGGAGTTTAGCAGGCTGTTGAGACGATATACAGATCAGACAGAATAGAGGAAGAAGGAGTGTTTAAGCCAGATGAAGATTGACCGTTTAATAGGGATTTTATCAATACTGCTCCAGCAGGAGAAGGTGACGGCACCTTATCTTGCGGAAAAGTTTGAGGTGTCCAGGAGGACCATCAACCGGGATATCGAGGTTCTGTGTAAGGCAGGGATCCCTCTGGTGACAACACAGGGAGTGGGAGGCGGTATTTCGATCATGGACGGATACCGGATGGACAGGACGCTTCTGACATCCGCAGATATGCGGGCGATCCTGACAGGGCTTCGGAGTCTGGACAGTGTTTCCGGCAGCAGCCGCTACCAGCAGCTTATGGAGAAGCTGTCGGTGGGGAATTCGTCGGTGCTGACCTCCAATCAGCACATTGTGATCGATCTGTCCTCCTGGTATAAGAATTCACTTGCCCCTAAGATAGAACTGATCCAGGCGGCCATCGACAGAAGAGAGCAGATCACCTTTCACTATTACGCACCGGGTGGTGAAGGGATCCGTACGATAGAACCGTATCTTCTCGTGTTTCAATGGGCGTCCTGGTATGTTTGGGGATATTGTCTGGCCAGACAGGATTACCGTATGTTCAAGTTGAACCGGATGCCCCAGGTCAGGGGGGATGGGAAGACATTTGAACCGCGCAGGCTGCCTGAGTTTAAGATTGAAAATGAAACAGTCTTTCCGGCCCTGATCGATGTGAAGGCCGTCTTTGAGCCTGCAATGAAGTGGAGGCTGATCGAGGACTATGGGATGGACAGCTTTCAAGTCCGTGAGGATGGAAAGCTTTTGTTCCGGTTCGGATTCGTGGACAAGGACAGTGTGATCGGCTGGATATTAAGCTTTCGGGATCAGGCGGAGCTGTTAGAGCCTGTGGAGCTGCGTCAGGAATTAGAAGAGATATTAAAGGGCATGCAGAAAAAATATGAATCGTGACATATAGATGTCGTGTTTTGTGTGGTAACCTTGTTTTATCAAAAGAAGGGAAGGTTACACAGCATGGAATATGAAATCGTAGAATTACAGGAAAAGAAGGCAGCCGGTTTACGTGCAAGGACCAATAATTTTTCGCCGGATATGGGGATGGTGATCGGAGGCTTGTGGCAGCAGTTTTATCAGGATGGGATTTATAGCCGGCTTCCCGGTAAAGTAACCGGAAAGTCGCTGGGAGTCTATTCCGGGTATGAGGCGGATGAAAAGGCTGATTATGATTTTTCTGTAGCCTGTGAAGTAGATGGAACAGGGGAGATGCCGCAGGGTGTGACTCTCTTTACGATCCCGGCGGGAAGGTATGCCAAGTTCATTGTCAGGGGAAATGTGCAGACAGCCGTGGGAGAATTCTGGCAGGAACTTTGGAAGATGGAGCTAAAGAGGACCTTTGTGTGTGATTTCGAAGAGTACCAGGATAGTGAGATGGACCAGGCGGAGATCCATGTATATATAGGAGTAAAGTAGAGGTTACGATTCAGGGAGAAGAAAAATGGCATCAACATTAGAATATGTGGAATATGTAGCCGGGCAGCTGAAAGAAGCCGGCGATATCAGTTATAAGAAGTTGTTTGGGGAATACGGTCTGTGGCGGGATGGAAAGTTTTTCGGGACGGTCGAGGACAACCAGTTTTATGTAAAGATGACACAGGCCGGCCTGGAACTGATGCCGGGTGCTAAGCCCATGGCGCCCCATGGCGGGACCCCCGGGATGTATCTGGTGGAGGAGCTGGAGGATACAGACTTTTTAAGGGAGCTGGTAGTACGAACCTGTGAGGAGCTTCCGGCACCCAGGCCAAGGGCAAAGAAGAAAAAAGCATGATATGACGATATATCAAAGAAATAAAATAGATGAAAATCTGATGTATATAAAAAAGAAACGATTTTTCAGTATACATTGAAAATAGCGGAATTGCAGCAATAGACTCTGGTTCAATTAGACTATCGTCTAGTTTTTATGAGATGAAAAAATGCCGGAAATCGCTTGACAAATCATGAAATGTGGGTAAAATAAGAACAACGAATGGAAACCAAAAAACCACACGAATGAATGGAGTTAAAGTGATGGAAGATAAATTTTACAGTTTTGACATCATGAATCAGTTTGATCAGACTCTGCCGTTTGCTGACAGTGTAGTTTTTGTGCCGTGCGCTCCCAGTCCCTTTGGGGTATGCGCAGAGTATAAAAATGAATATTGGCAGTAAAGAGGATATCGTTGTGCTGAATGCTTGGTATGGATAAGAATACGAAGGATAGGAGTATAGCAGTATGCTTCTATCCTTTTTTGGTTTTCAGAGGATTCCGCGATTTACGTGGGAGCTTTTGGAGAAAGCATAAAGAGAGGCGGGAAAAAGAATATCCGGCTCTCTTTTTCTTTAAAATATAGCCAAGACCGCCAGGTACACGGCACACAAGGAAGAAAAGGATGGTAGAGAATGATGGATCGTAAAGGAATTTTAGGAAGCAAGAAAAGAATCGTGATCAAGGTCGGGACTACAACGATCACTTATGATGAGACCGGCAATATCAACCTGGATAAATTAGAAAAGTTTGTCAGGATACTCATCAATCTGCGGAATAAGGGGAGGGAGGTGATCGTGGTCTCCTCCGGTGCAGTGGGGATCGGAAGGAATGTTCTGGGTCTGGCAGGGAAACCTGAGACAGAGGCTGCCAAACAAGCCTGTGCCGCAGTCGGGCAGGGACGTCTGATGATGATCTATGAGAAGCTGTTCAATGAATACAGTCAGCTGACAGCTCAGGTGCTCCTGACCAAGGAATCGATCATCAATGAAGAATGCAGGAGGAATGCCAGACAGACCTTTGACGAATTGTTCCGCATGAATGTGGTTCCTATTGTAAATGAAAATGATGCGATATCTGTTGATGAACTTTCTTATGGGAATTTTGGAGATAATGACACGCTGGCTGCCTATGTGGCAAAGCTGGTCGATGCGGATCTGTTAATTTTGATGTCGGATATCGAAGGGCTGTATACGGATGATCCCAAAAAGAATCCGAATGCCAGATTCATCCACACAGTGGCCGAAATCGATGGAAATCTGGAGCAGATGGCAAAGGGGGCTTCCAATGACCTGGGGACAGGGGGAATGTCGACCAAGATCGAGGCAGCCAAGATCGCTACCGCCTGCGGGGCAGATATGGTGATCGCAAATGGTGCCAATATTTATTCTATCAACGACATCATGGCAGGGAAAAAGGTGGGGACCCTGTTTTTGTCCAGGGAGCATTCCAAAGAATTGGAAAACGAACTGGCACCGCAGCGGGCAGAATACCGCAGGCAGGCAAAGCGGCAGAAAAAGGAGGCAGCAAAAGAGAAGACAGACAATGACGGAGCAAAGGATCCGGTAGTATACTCGTTGGAACTGGCAGCTGATATGATAGGAGGACATTATGGGAAGTTATATGGAAACATTGGGAACTAGAGCAAAAGAAGCATCCAGGTCTGCCGGAAGGCTGGGAACAAATGAAAAGAACAGAGGGCTTTTGGCTGTGGCAGATGAATTATGCCGGAAGATAGATTTTATTTTAGAAGAGAATGAAAAAGACCTGGCAGCAGCAAAAGAACGTGGGATGAAGGAAGCTCTGACCGACCGTCTCCGTCTGACTGACCAGAGGATTCTCGACATGGCAGAGGGATTAAGGCAGATCGCAGCCTTGGAGGATCCGGCCGGAGAAGTGCTGTCTATGAAAACCAGGCCGAACGGACTTCGTATCGGAAAAAAAAGAGTCCCCTTAGGTGTCGTGGGAATCATCTACGAGTCCAGGCCAAATGTGACGGCTGATGCGTTCGGTCTTTGTTTCAAGACTGGAAATGCCGTGATCTTAAGAGGCGGCAGCGACGCGATCCATTCCAACAAGGCCATCGTTCATGCTGTAAAAGAGGGACTCCGTAAGGAGAAGCTTCCCCAGGATTTGATCCTTCTTGTGGAGGACACCGGCAGGGAAGCAGTGAATGAGATGATGAGACTTCACGGATATATTGATGTGCTGATCCCAAGGGGAGGTGCAGGGCTGATCTCCAGCGTAGTGGAAAACAGTACCGTGCCTGTGATCGAGACAGGAACCGGAAACTGCCATATTTATGTAGATGAATATGCGGATCTGAACATGGCGGCAGATATCATTGAAAATGCAAAGACGCAGCGGATGGGCGTATGCAATGCCTGTGAATCACTGGTCATCCATGAGTGTGTGGCAGAACAGGCAGTCCCAATGATCGTGAGCCGTCTAAAAAAACATGGTGTGGAGATCCGGGGAGACGAGGCAGCCTGCAGATACAGCAGTGACATCGTTCCTGCCGATGAAAAGGACTGGGGGACGGAATATCTGGATGCGGTGATTTCTGTGAAAACCGTGGGCTCACTGGACGAGGCCATCCGGCATATCAATACTTATAATACAGGGCATTCGGAATCCATTATTACAGAAAATTATAAAAATGCGATGCAGTTTCAGGATGAGATTGATGCGGCGGCTGTGTATGTCAACGCATCGACCAGGTTTACAGATGGTTTTGAATTTGGTTTTGGCGCGGAAATAGGGATCAGCACACAAAAACTCCATGCAAGAGGCCCGATGGGGCTGGAGGCATTAACTACCACAAAATATATCATATTTGGTGACGGACAGGTGAGAAAATAAGAGTATGCCGTATCTGACAGACCGAAATGTGTCAGCGGGAAAATCCGCCGGAATGAAAGAAAAATAAAAAAGTTTTGAATAACACTTGCATAATATACAGTATAGATGTATAATTATGCAAGTGTTATTTATATTTCGTCATTGCTCAGCTGCCGGGTACTGCCGCGGAACCGGGCTTACATGTCTGAACAGTTACGATGTTTATTCAAAGCAGGAAGACAGCTCTTTACTTCATGTAAAAAGAGGTATATGATAATAAGTTAGAAAAAGAAAGGAAGTTTTACATATGATCAAGGTAGGTATCATAGGATCGACAGGGTATGCGGGCGGTGAGCTTGTGAGGATCCTGACAGGACATAAAGAGGCAGAGATCGTCTGGTATGGTTCCAGAAGTTATATAGACAAGAAATATGCGCAGGTCTATCAGAATATGTTCCAGATCGTGGATGCGGTCTGCATGGATGACAATATGGAGGAGCTGGCGGACCAGGTGGATGTGATCTTTACGGCCACACCTCAGGGACTCTGCGCATCACTTGTGAGTGAGGAGATTTTGTCCAAGGTAAAGATCATAGATCTGAGTGCGGATTTTCGGATCAAGGATGTATCCATATATGAGAAGTGGTACGGTATTGAGCATAAGAGTCCGGAATTTATCCAGGAAGCGGTATATGGCTTGTGTGAGATCAACCGGGAGGAGGTAAAGAAGGCAAGACTGGTGGCAAATCCGGGATGCTATACAACCTGCTCGATCTTAACGGCATATCCGCTGGCGAAAGAAGGACTGATCGACATGAGCACATTGATCATCGATGCCAAGTCCGGTACCTCAGGTGCAGGAAGGGGAGCGAAGCTTCCGAATCTTTACTGCGAGGTAAATGAAAATATCAAAGCATACGGAGTTGCAACACACAGACACACCCCTGAGATCGAGGAGCAGTTAGGATATGCGTCGGGAGAAAAAGTTCTGTTAAACTTCACCCCTCATCTGGTCCCGATGAACAGAGGAATCCTTGCAACAGAATATGCGAAGCTGGCCAGAGAGGTTACATATGAAGAAGTAAAGGCTGTCTATGACAAATACTACGCCGATGAAAAATTTGTCCGCGTATTGGAGAAGGATGTGTGCCCTGAGACAAAATGGGTGGAGGGCAGTAATTATGTAGACATCAATTTCAAGATCGATGAGCGTACTGGACGCATTATCATGATGGGAGCGATGGATAACCTTGTAAAAGGAGCGGCAGGCCAGGCAGTTCAAAATATGAATCTGATGTTTGGATTGGAAGAAACAGAAGGGCTGAAGCTGGTCCCAATGTTCCCATAATAAGGGAGGTAAGACTAGAGTGAAGATGAGAGGGAAGATATGGTTCGTATAATGACAATAGAAGACTACGACGGCGTATATGCGTTATGGATGAAGATCAGAGGCTTTGGCATCCGCAGCATTGATGATTCGAAAGAGGGGGTGAGACGTTTTCTCAAAAGGAACCCCACCACAAGCGTTGTTGCCGTGGAGGACGGAAAAATCGTCGGCAGCATCCTGTGCGGGCATGACGGGAGGCGGGGATGCCTGTATCATGTATGTGTCGATGAAGCGTACCGCAGGAGAGGAATCGGAAAGGCCATGGTAGTCATGGCGATGGAGGCTCTAAGAAAAGAGGAGATCAGTAAGGTCTCTCTGATCGCATTTACAAAGAATGATGTGGGAAATGCATTCTGGAACACGATCGGATGGACAGAGAGGCTGGATCTGAATTACTATGATTTTGTATTAAATAAGGAAAACATTACCGCGTTCAATGAGGG
Organism: Faecalicatena sp.; assembly: GCF_058819085.1. Classification (NCBI taxonomy): domain Bacteria; kingdom Bacillati; phylum Bacillota; class Clostridia; order Lachnospirales; family Lachnospiraceae; genus Faecalicatena; species Faecalicatena sp. Next base: position 126,140 of record NZ_JBZUUL010000006.1, on the reverse strand, counting down.
TTAGGAGACAGCAGGAACGAAAACAAAGGGAACACAGAGGAAAGAAAGGATGGAACAAGATGAAGATCATCAAAGGCGGAGTGACCGCAGCAAAAGGGTTTGAAGCAGCATCAACAGCAGCAGGGATCAAGTATAAAGACCGTACGGACATGGCACTTATATATAGTAAGAAGCCGTGCAAGACTGCAGGGACATTTACAACGAATGTGGTAAAGGCTGCGCCGGTAAAATGGGACAAAAATGTAGTAGACAGCGGTGTGAAATCTCAGGCAGTCATTGTAAATTCAGGGATAGCCAATGCATGTACCGGAGAGGAGGGCTACGGGTACTGCGAAGAAACCGCAAAGGCAGCAGCAAAGGCCCTCGGTATCGATGCACAGGGTGTGCTGGTGGGTTCTACCGGAGTTATCGGGATGCAGCTGCCCATCGAAAAGCTGAAAAACGGCGTCGTAAAGCTGGCAGAGTCTAAGAGCAGGGAGATCGAAAACGGGACGAAGGCAGCAAAAGCGATCATGACCACAGATACCTACGAAAAGGAGATCGCGGTTACCATCGAGGTGGGAGATAAGACTGTGACGATCGGAGGAATGGCAAAGGGGTCCGGTATGATCCATCCAAATATGTGCACCATGCTGTCCTTTATTACAACCGATGCCGCAATCTCCAAAAAAGCACTGCAGGCAGCATTAAGCGAGGATGTCAATGAGACTTATAACATGATTTCTGTAGACGGTGACACCTCCACAAATGATACCGTACTGCTTCTTGCAAACGGTCTGGCTAAAAATGAGAAGATTAAATATAGAACAGAAGACTATGAAAAATTTGCAGAGGCCCTTCATGTGGTCAATGAATATCTTGCCAAGAAGATCGCAGGGGACGGAGAGGGTGCAACCGCACTTTTCGAAGTGAATGTGATCGGTGCCTCCACAAAGGAACAGGCGAAGACGCTTGCAAAATCGATCGTCTGCTCCAATCTGACGAAAACTGCGATCGCCGGACACGATGCAAACTGGGGACGGATTCTGTGTGCAATGGGATATTCAGGGGCACAGTTTGATCCGGAGAAGGTAGATCTATTCTTTGAGAGTAAAGCCGGAAGGATCCAGATCATTGAGAACGGGACAGCAGTAGACTACAGTGAGGAAAAGGCAACTGAGATACTTTCTCAGCCCGAGGTAAAAGCCATCGCAGACCTGAAAGAAGGTTCAGAAGAGGCAACTGCATGGGGATGTGATCTTACCCACGGATATATCGACATTAACGCGGATTACCGCAGCTAAGCCAGGAGGGGAATCTTATGAATGATAATATGCAGCAGTATCTGGACAAAGCACAGGTTTTGATCGAGGCGCTCCCATACATCCAGCGCTTTAACCGCAAGATCATTGTGGTAAAATACGGCGGAAGTGCCATGATCGACGAGGAATTAAAAAAGCAGGTCATCGAGGACGTTACGTTATTAAAGCTGGTCGGATTTAAACCCATCATCGTACACGGCGGCGGCAAGGAGATCAGCCGGTGGGTCGGCAAGATAGGGATGGAGCCAAGGTTCATCAACGGACTGCGTGTTACCGATGCAGATACGATGGAGGTCGCTGAGATGGTGCTGGGCAAGGTGAATAAGAGTCTGGTGCAGCATGTGGAGGAGCTCGGTGTGCGTGCGATCGGGATCAGCGGCAAAGACGGCGGACTCTTAAAGGTCAACAAAAAATACTCCAATGGAGAGGATATTGGATTCGTGGGAGAGGTCAAGGAGGTCAATGCCGACATCCTGTATGATCTTCTGGAAAAGGATTTTCTGCCGATCGTATGTCCGGTAGGAATGGATGATGAGTTTAACACATACAATATCAATGCAGATGATGCTGCCTGTGCGATCGCGTGTGCGGTGCAGGCAGAAAAGCTGGCATTTCTGACAGATATCGAGGGTGTCTATAAGGATCCGGATGATCCGAAGACATTGATCTCTGAGCTGTGGGTGGAAGAGGCTAAAAAGCTGATGGAGGAAGGCTACATTGGTGGCGGGATGCTGCCGAAGCTTAACAACTGTATCGACGCCATCGAAAGCGGGGTTTCCAGAGTACATATCTTAGACGGCAGAATCCCTCATTGTCTGTTATTGGAGATCTTTACGAATAAAGGAATCGGAACCGCGATTCTGAATGGGGAGGAGAGCAGGTACTATCATGGTGAATAGCAGGATCAAAGCAGCAGAGGAGAACCTGCTGCATGTATATAACCGTTTCCCGATCGCACTTGAACGCGGCGAGGGCATGTATGTATATGACACCGAAGGAAAGGAATACCTGGATTTTGCTGCAGGTATCGGAGTGACGGGACTGGGGTATCATAATAAACAGTTAAACGATGCCCTAAAGGAGCAGATCGATAAGATCTGTCATATCTCCAATCTCTATTATCACGAGAACTGCGGGGAGGCTGCAAAAGAACTGAACCGGATCTGCGGGATGGACCGGATCTTTTTTACAAACAGCGGAAGCGAAGCCAATGAGGGCGCCTTAAAGGCGGCCAGGAGATATGCATATACAAAGCAGAACGGGCGTTATGAGTTTATCGCTATGGAGAATTCTTTCCACGGCAGAAGCTTTGGCTCCGTATCCGTGACCGGACATGATTCCTACAGGGAACCGTTTGAGCCGGTCGTGCCTGGGGTACATTTTGCCAAGTTCAATGATCTGGACAGCGTAAAGGCACTGGTGAATGACAAGACCTGTGCGGTCATCCTCGAACCACTCCAGGGCGAGGGCGGGATCAACCTGGCTTCCCGGGAGTTCATGGAGGGGATCAGGAAGCTCTGCGATGAGAACGGGATCCTGATGATCTGTGATGAAGTTCAGTGCGGGATGGGACGTACCGGCCACTATTTTGCCTGGCAGGGCTTCGGCGTGAAGCCGGATATCATCACCATGGCAAAGGCGATCGGAAACGGAATCCCGGTGGGTGCATTTGCAATGACCGAGGAGGTGGCACAGTATTCTCTGAAGGCTGGGGACCATGGAGCAACCTACGGCGGAAATCCACTGGCATGTACTGCAGTCAAAACGGTGATCGAGATCTTTGAACAGGACCATATAATAGATCATGTCAACCAGGTGGCACCATATCTGGAGCAGCGTCTGGAGGATCTGGTTAAGGAGCTGGACTGCGTTGTCAGGAGAAAAGGAACGGGGCTGATGCAGGGATTGGAATTTAATATTCCGGTTGCCGGGATCAATCAAAGAGCGATCGATGAGGGCCTGCTGGTGATACAGGCACAGGGAAATGTGATCCGGCTTTTACCGCCGCTTATTTTAGAAGAAAAGCATGTGGATGAGATGATCGTGCGTCTGAAACGCGCCCTGGCAGAATAAAATACTTATAAAAACCAGTCATTGGGACATACTACTACAGACAGGCAGAATCAAAACTGCAGGAGGTATGGGAAAATGATTGGTTTTTTTATTGCACTGCTCTCAGGAGCATTGATGAGCGTACAGGGGGTATTTAATACACAGGTTACAAAGACTACGGGCATGTGGGTCGGAAATGCCTGGGTGCAGCTTTCCGCATTTTTAGTCTGTGCCGTTGCCTGGGTGGCGGCCGGACGGGACAGCATTTCCACGATCGCAAAGGTAGAGCCAAAATACATGCTGTTAGGCGGAGTGATCGGTGCGGGCATCACCTGGACCGTGATCAAAAGTATGTCCGCATTGGGGCCGGCAAAGGCGGCGCTTCTGATCGTGATCGCACAGCTGATTGTTGCGTATGTGATCGAATTGATGGGGATTTTCGGTGTGGAAAAGGCACCTCTCGATTGGAGGAAAGTCGGCGGCCTGGCATTGGCACTGATTGGAATTGCTATTTTCCAATGGGAATAAAGGAAAGATACTGTCAAAAAGAGAGGTTTGTTGTGTGATTTCATGCATGGCGTGTAATAAACACGTAACAAAATCGTAAAAATATGTATTGTAATTTAATCTGGAATTCGTTACAATATTAATGTCCGGCAAGAGGGGATTTCCGAACGTGTGTGTTAGAACGGGAGGAAATTATGAAGGACAGAAGAAAAAAGGGAATCTGTAGTATCTTATGTATCCTGCTCATTGCAGTCAGTATGACAGCGGGATGTGGGAAAGAGAAGACAGAGGATTTGACCGAGTTGGAGTTAGGGACAGCGGGCACAGATGCGGCAGAGACAGACGGGCAGAAAGAGGCCTCAAAAAAAGAGGAAGAGGCTGATGAAGATAAGTCTGCTCAGAAAAAGGAAGCCAGGGAAGAAAAAGAGGCTGCCGATATGGTCTATGTCTATGTGTGCGGTGCGGTAAAGGCTCCGGGAGTATACGAATTAGCCAGTGATGCCAGGGTATATGAAGCGATCGCATCGGCAGGCGGTGTGAGGGATGACGCCGCAGGAGAGGCTTTAAACCAGGCCAGGATGGTGACGGACGGGGAGCGCATTTGTATCCCCACAAAGGAAGAACTGGAAAAAGGGATTGTAGATGGCGGCGAGGCGCCGCAGGTAACAGAAGCGGACGTAAAAGACGAGGGAAAGATAAATATTAATACGGCTGATAAAGAGACGTTAAAGACCCTGCCCGGGATCGGGGATGCGAAGGCAGACAGCATCATTTCCCACCGGGAGGCAAACGGGCCCTTTCAGTCTATTGAAGACCTGATGAATGTAGAAGGCATCAAAGAGGGAGTATTCCAGAAGATAGAAGACAAGATAACAGCGACATCATAAAGTAAAAGTTAAGGGAAAGAGGAGTATGGGCAAGAAGAAAATCTTAGTAGTAGACGACGAAAAATTAATAGTAAAAGGAATTCGTTTCAGTCTGGAGCAGGACGGGATGGAAGTGGACTGTGCCTATGACGGCGAAGAAGCTTTGGAGTATGCGAAGAACTGCGAGTATGACCTGGTCCTTCTTGACGTTATGCTGCCGAAGCTGGACGGATTTCAGGTCTGCCAGCAGATTCGGGAATTTTCTGATATGCCGATCGTGATGCTGACAGCCAAGAGTGAGGATATGGATAAGATCCTGGGACTGGAGTACGGTGCGGACGATTATATTACAAAGCCGTTCAATATCCTGGAGGTAAAAGCCCGTATCAAGGCGATCATGAGAAGGACTGCAAAGCGTGAAGAGCCGGTGAGCAGTACTGTGATCGTAAAGGGGAATATGCGGATCGACTGTGAAAGCCGCAGAGTGTTCATCGGAGAGCGTGAGATCAACCTGACAGCCAAGGAATTCGATGTACTTGAGCTTCTGGCGATGAATCCGAATAAGGTATACAGCAGGGAGAACCTGCTGAATCTCATCTGGGGTTACGATTATCCAGGAGATGCGAGAACAGTGGATGTACATATCAGACGGCTTCGTGAGAAGATTGAGATCAATCCCAGCGAACCAAAATATGTACATACGAAGTGGGGAGTTGGTTATTATTTCCAGGGGTAGTTTTCATTTCAGATTTAACGGAAAATTCTTAAAAAGTCTGCGGTTCTGTATTATCGTGCTGCTGCTTTTGGTGTCCATCATACCGTGCTTTGCCGCGTACAATGGTATCATCAAAGCCTATGAATCAAGGGCAGTGTCACTTAGGACCGCAGAGATACAGAATCAGTGTACCATTCTAAGCAATCAGCTGAACAGCTACAATTATCTGTCGGATATGTCTTCCGAAGTGATCAATGCAAGTTTAACCCAGTTAACCAATATATATAACGGCAGGGTCATGATCATCGATAAGAACCTGCAGGTTGTAAAGGACACGTATTCTCTTGATGAGGGAAAAACCATTGTATCAGAGGACGTTGTTCAATGTATGCAGGGAAAAAGCACGAATTATTATGACAAGAGAAACCGGTACATAGCAGTGACCTCTCCGGTTATGGAGGGGGATACCGGGCGGATATCTGGAGTCATGCTGGCCAGCGTATCCACAGATTCCATTGCGGACAGCGTGCGAATCTTACGGACAAAGGGAGGTACGATCATTGGGATCGTGATGATCCTGATGCTGGGAATCAGTTTTTTTATCGCAGACCGGATCGTCAGGCCGCTTTGCCGGATCACGGAGTCGATCGCAGATGTTTCAGAGGGGTACGACGACGAAGTGCTGCATGTCAACACATTTACAGAGACGAGACAGCTTTCCGAGGCATTTAACAAGATGCTTGGGCGGCTCAAACAGCTGGATGAGTCCAGGGAAGAATTTGTATCCAACGTCTCACATGAGCTGAAAACGCCGCTTACCTCCATGAAGGTCCTGGCGGATTCCCTGCTGGCCCAGGATAACGTGCCCATCGAGCTGTACCAGGAATTCATGGGAGATATTGCAAAAGAGATCGACCGGGAAAATGATATCATTACGGATCTTTTGTCACTGGTGAAGATGGACAAGACGGCAAAGGATCTGCACATCAAGACAGTCAACATCAATGAGCTTCTGGAATTGATCTTAAAGAGGCTAAAGCCGATTGCGGAAATGAAGAATGTCGAGGTGGTGCTGGAAAGTTTCAGGCCGGTGACCGCAGAGATCGATGAAGTCAAGCTGACACTTGCATTTTCCAATCTGGTGGAAAATGCGATCAAATACAACCATAAGGATGGCTGGGTGCATGTCTCATTGAATGCAGACCATAAATATTTCTATGTGAAGGTGGCGGATTCGGGGATCGGTATTCCAGAGGAAGACCAGGCAAATATTTTTGAACGCTTTTACCGGGTGGACAAGTCTCATTCCCGGGAGATGGGAGGCACAGGCCTCGGCCTTGCGATCGCAAGAAATGCAGTGATCGTACACAGAGGTTCCATCAAGGTGTACAGCAGCGAGGGGGAAGGCACGACATTTACGGTCAGGATCCCTCTGACGTATGTAGCTTAAAGGAGGGCCGAAAAAATGAGGAAAAGAAAAAGAGCTGTATCAGCGGCAGTCTGCCTGTTGTTTTTTGCCCTGCTTCTTTCAGGCTGCTCAAAGCGGACAGATGTGAAAGAAGGGGATTCCTATATCTACTGCCTGAATTCAGACCGGACAGGCCTTGTGAAGGTGTCCTATGAGTTTGAGGAGAAGGAGCCCCAGAAGCAGGCTCTTGCCATTCTAAAGGAATTGAAGAAGCCGGCAGAAGAGATCGAGTATACCCCTCCTATCCCGAAGGATGTGAAGGTAATGGACAGCAGGTTGGAGGGAGCTGTTTTATATCTTGACTTTAATGACGCATATCAGGAGATGGCACCGCTTGAGGAGAAGCTTGTCAGGGCAGCGATCGTGCAGTCTGTCGTCCAGATAGAGGGAATCAGTGCTTTGTGGCTGACCGTTGATGGAAAGGATCTGCATGACGGGGACGGGAAGCTGGTCGGATTTTTAAACGAAGACGATTTTGTACAGAATACAGATTCTGCCTTAAGCTCTTATCAGACCGGTACACTGATGCTTTATTTTGCAAATGACACCGGGGATAAGCTGGTCGGACAGGAGATGAATGTACGATACAGCAGTAACATGTCCAAGGAAAAGCTGATCGTTGAAAAGGTGATGCGGGGACCGAAAAAGGACACTCTAAAGCCCACACAGAATCCAAAGGTGAGTATCCTCGGTGTTACGATCAAGGACGGTATCTGCTATGTCAACTTTGACAGTGAGTTCTTGGCAGGCGGTGTGGATGTCAAGCCGGAGATCACCATATATTCTCTGGTCAATTCACTTATTGAGGGGACCACAGCAAGCAAGGTACAGATTACGATCAATGGAGAAACAAATGTGACTTATATGGAAACAGTAGATTTGACAAAGCCGCTCCAGCGTGATATGGAGTGGGTGGAGAAAGCGGAGGAAGAATGATAAAACGGCCGTTATGTACGGCGGCAGTCCTCTATCTCTGTATCCAGACGATCCTGACCGCCGGGTTTCATATCCCATCTGATGTGAAGCCCGGAGGCCTGGAAATGGCTCTGGAACAGGCTTCGGATGAAGAAAGCGGACGAAAGACGAAGGAAAGCCCTAAGAAAAGAACGGGGCTAAACAGTGAGGTCTCACTGATCGGTACCGTGTACCGGAGAGAGGAAAAGCCGGATTATAATGTATTATATCTCAAGGACAGTCAGGTCCTTCTGAACAAGCAGATCTATCAGGAATCAAAAATTCTTGTTTATGTCGAAACAGAAACTCAAGTTAAAATCAGGAATGTAGAGCAAACAGAAACTCAAAGTAAGATTCAGAATAAAGAGCAAACACAAGATCAGGGAAAAGGCCGGGATCAGGGAGAGAATCGAACAGGCAGCCGGATTAAAATCGGAAATAAAATTAGAATAAAGGGAAAGGCAGAAACATTTGAATCAGCCAGAAATCCGGGGAATTTTAACCAGAAATTCTATTATCAAAAACAGGGAATCCATGCTTCTGTGTGGGCGGATCAGGTAGAGATCCGGGGAGAACGTGTCTTTTACCTCAGAGAAAATCTGGCTGTGCTTAAGGGGAAGTGGAAAGAGATGCTGACCTCCAGCCTGGGGGATTATTATGGAAACAGTATGAGCGCGATCCTGCTGGGAGAAAAAAGTGAACTGGACAGTGAATTAAAGGAATTGTATCAAAAAAGTGGAATCGGGCATATTTTGGCGATATCAGGGCTGCATATGTCCTTCTTGGGGATCGGGTTATACCAGGTTCTGCGTAAGATAGGATTGAACTTCGGAACAGCAGGTGGGATCGGAATCTGTTTTCTGCTGGCGTATACATTGATGATCGGGTGTGGGGTGTCGAGTCTCAGGGCCTTTGTCATGTTTCTGGTCAGGATGGGAGCTGATATTACGGGCAGAGATTATGATATGCCGACAAGCCTTGCGCTGGCGGCAGGAACAATCGTGGCATGGCAGCCTCTCTACCTGAAGGACGCGGGATTTATGCTATCCTTTGGTGCGCTGCTGGGGATCACAGGAGTGAATCCCTGTCTGGAATATTGGTTGTTATCAGGGAAAGAAAAGAAGAAAAAAGGACAGGCGTGGATGAAAAGCATCTGTGCCAGCCTGGCAGTCAATCTGACGCTTCTGCCTATCATGCTTTATTTCTATTTCGAATTTCCGCTGTATTCCCTTCTTTTGAATCTGCTGGTCATCCCTTTGATGTCCCTTCTGCTTGGGGCAGGAGCTGTGGGATCATTGATCACTGCTTTCATTCCGGGAATTGGAGGAATGGTCCTGCAAGTATGTAAATGGGTCCTTATCCTGTACGAAAAAGCCTGTCAGATGAGTCTGGCACTGCCGATGAGCAGGATTGTAACCGGACAGCCGGGAAAAGGATGGATCCTCTGTTATTACATACTTTTGGCAGGTTTCTGTCTGCTCACATACTGTCTGCGAAGCCGGCAGGCATCGGTTCAGGAAGCGGCAGGGGAGAACGGTTTTCGGAACTATAGGTGCAAAGCAGCTTTCGGGGGGATTTCGGTTTTAAGTCTTAGCCTGGTATTATGTGTTACCTGCTTTTTGCGGTATCAACTGCCGGGAAAGCTGGTGGTCACAATGCTTGATGTAGGGCAGGGGGACGGCTTATATCTGAAAGGACCGGACGGAACCAGGTATTTTATTGATGGAGGGAGCAGTGATGTGTCTTTGGTCGGAAAATACAGGATAGAGCCTTTCCTGAAATCCCAGGGGGTGAAGTCTCTGGATTATGTTTTTATTTCCCACGGCGATGCGGATCATATGAATGGTATAGAAGAGATGCTGGAAAATCAAAGGCTTGGGATTCAGATCCGCAGACTGGTCCTGCCTCCTAAGGAGGTGCAGGATGACGGATTGAGGAGCTTAGCTGAGAAAGCAGTGGAAAATGGGACGAAGGTATATACTGTGAAGGCGGGAGATGTACTGGCACAGGAGGACTTGAAGATTACCTGTAAAGGTCCTGCTGTACAGTACCGGGGTGAACCTGGAAATGCCGCATCCATGGTGCTGGATGTATCCTTCCATAAGTTTGAGATGCTCTTTACAGGGGACGTGGAAGGAGAAGGTGAAAAGCTTTTGGAGCAAAAAGGCGGATTAAGGCAGTACGATGTGTTAAAGGTTGCACATCATGGTTCGAAAAACTCTACGACCGAAGAATTTCTCAGGCAGACTGCACCGAAAAGTGCATGGATCTCATCAGGAATCGGTAACCGGTATGGACATCCCCATATGGAGACGGTGCAAAAACTGCAGGAGATGGGGAGTGTGATATATGGGACGCAGGAGCACGGTGCGGTCACGCTGGTGACAGACGGTGAAGGGGCAGAGATGAAAACGTATCTCATCGACTAAATATCTTAAAATAGCAACTATAATGCAGTTGCAAAGTGATAAGATTTGAAGTACAATGAAAGGAGTAAAAATGAACAAAAAAGTGAAAGTAAGGAACAGATTAAATACTTTTACATATGAGGAAGTAAAACAGCTCTTAAAGTATTATGGGTTTGAGGAAATGAGATCTGGCAAACAGGGGAGTTCAGTAATTAAATTTTACAATAAAGCTTCAGACACCAGAATATACATTCATAGACCACATCCAGGAAACTTTGTAAAAAGGTACATATTAAGGGAGATTATAAATATTTTGGACAAGGAGGATCTGAGATGAACAATTGTATGAAGTATAAGGATTACTATGGGACGGTAGAGTATTCAGATGCAGACGAGTGTTTTCATGGAAAAGTATTGGGCATTCATGGGCTTGTGACATTTGAGGGCGAAAGCGTTCAAGAACTGAAAAAATCATTTCAAGAAATGATTGATTTGTATATTGCTGACTGTGAAGAGAAGCACATTTCACCAAACAAAAGTTACAAGGGTACCTTTAATGTCCGTATTGCACCAAAGCTTCATAGGAAAGCTGCATTATGTGCGGCAGATGAAGGTATTTCTTTGAATGCATTGGTAGAAAAAGCAATTTTGGCTTATACGGATAATAATTATAATGAAATAGCGGATATTTGTAAAAGTACCCATGAACCTGTTTTTTTGACAAAGAGTGGTGAAGGTGATCTTGTGGTTATGGATATTGAAACCTACAATAATAGAGAAACAGCGTTAGATCTGCGCGAACATTTAAGTGAAGTGGAGGAACTGAGGAGAGGTGGGGTGAAAGACATTCCGGTTGAGGAGGTCAGTGAACGTATGAGAAATGTGATTAAGGGGCGACTTCATGTATAGGGTGGTTGTAGCGCCAATAGTCTCAGATATTTTATTGGGATATGCAGACAGGTTTGCGATTGATAATGGTCTGGAATGTGCTATGAACTTTGTAGAAGCTTTTGATGAAACAGTGGATTCATTAAAAGAACTACCACAGCGCGGAGTGAATAAATTACGTTATATCCCTGCATGTTATCATATGATTCCATTATGGAAGCATTTATGGCTGGTTTACCAAATAAACGAGGCAGACAAGAAAGTTTATATTGATTATCTGATCGATGACCGCTCTGATTACGGGCGTCTATTCAAATAGCAGAGGATCAGGAAAATATTTTGCAAAATATAGAACTTTCCTATATAATAATCATATTATGAAAAGTTTGAATGAAGATTTAAAAACAGGACAATTTAAGCAGATCTATCTTCTCTATGGGGAGGAGAATTATCTGAAGAAGCAGTACAAGAATCGGTTTATCAAAGCGATGCTTCCGGACGGGGATACAATGAATTACGCCTATTATGAAGGGAAGGGTGTAGAGGTCAGGGAGGTCATCGACCTTGCAGAGACGCTGCCGTTCTTTGCCGAGCGCCGTCTGATCGTGTTTGAGAATACCGGGTTCTTTAAAAGCGCCGGGGCGGACCTGGCGGACTACATCAAAGAGATGCCGGATACCACATATTTTATTTTTATTGAAAATGAGGTGGACAAGCGCAGCAAGCTTTTCAAGGCTGTAAAGGCAAAGGGCCATATTGTGGAGCTGCCGTTCCAGGATGAGATGACGTTAAAGAAGTGGATCCTGGGGCAGGTGCGTAAGGAGAATAAGCAGATATCAGAGTCTACGGTTACTTATCTTTTGAACAAGGTTGGAACTGATATGGAGAACATCCAGAAGGAGCTGGAAAAGCTGTTCTGCTACACCTTGGAAAAGGACAGCATCCTGCCTGAGGATGTAGACGCAGTCTGTGTTACACAGATTTCCAACCATATTTTTGACATGGTCAATGCAGTTGCTGAAAAAAGGCAGGAGAAAGCACTGGATCTGTACTATGAGCTTCTTGCGTTAAAGGAGCCTCCGATGCGAATCCTATATCTGATGACCAGGCAATACAGGATACTGCATCAGGTAAAGGATCTAATGAAGAAAGGATATGGAAGGAAAGAAATTGCATCCAAAGCCGGACTTCACCCATTTGCAGCAGGAAAATATATGGACCAGGCGAAGCAGTTCCGAAGCGGGGAGCTTAGGGCTGTGATGGAGGACAGTGCGGATATTGAAGAACGTGTGAAGACCGGGCGGCTGACAGATACACTTGCAGTTGAACTCTTTATCGTAAAATATTCATCTAAACGGAGTTAAAGGGGAGCAGACAATGGAAGTGGAGGCGGCATATTTTAGCCGTTCGTTTTCATCGTCTGCTTCCTGCTATTTCAACAGATAATACAAATTTGGTGTTGCTCTTGAGGTACAGTAAGACAGATCCCCAACCATAGGTGAGGCCTTTTACGAGTCTTGGATTCATGGTATAATGGGCTTAATTTGTTTGGACGAGTATAATAAAATCATAGGAGGATAAAAATGGACTATACGAATTTAAATCAAAAGCTTGACGAAATGAAAGATGAAATCATTGCCGGGATCAGGGAGAGCATCCAGATTCCCAGTGTGAAGAGTGCCCCGATGGAGAATGCTCCTTATGGGACCGGTCCGAAGAACGCACTGGAACATGCATTGAAATTAGGAGAACAGTTAGGGTTTCAGGTGAAGAATGTAGATGACAGAGCCGGATGGGTGGAATTTGGTGAAGGAGAAGAAATGGTCGGAGTCCTGGGACATCTGGATGTAGTTCCGGCAGGAGCAGAAGGATGGGACTATCCTGCATTCGGAGGTGAAATCCATGATGGTATCATGTATGGACGGGGCGTTCTGGATGATAAAGGGCCTACAGTCGGGGCAATCTATGCTCTTAAAGCTATCCGTGATCTGGAGCTTCCTATAAATAAAAGAATCCGGGTAATCTTTGGAACAGATGAGGAAAGTGGAAGCAGCTGTATCCGCCACTATGTTGAATCAGGGGAAGAGATTCCAAGTATCGGATTTACCCCGGATGCAGAATTCCCATTGATATTTTTTGAAAAGGGAATGACTGTCCTGATCGCCGGAAGGAAACAGGCAGAGCAGGGAAGGATCCGAGTGTTAGAATTCCAGGGCGGTACGGCTCCCAATATCGTAATGGAGAAATGCCGTCTGGTTTTAGAAGGAATCCATGAAATTCCACATAAGGAACATATTATTGTCAGCACAAAGGACGGCAATACGGTTATTGAAGCAGAGGGAATAGGTGCTCATGGGAGCAAGCCGGAACTGGGAGTCAATGCAGCAGTCCTTCTATTGGAGGCGGTGAAGGACATTGAAATCGGCGGCACCTTCCAGCAGGTGAGAGACTTTATCCTGGATCAGGTTGGCAAGGAGACGAATGGAGAGACACTGGGAATCCTCTATCAGGACGAGGAGACTGGCGAGACAACAGTGAACTTAGGAATGATAGGTCAAAAAGAAGGAGAATTTTATTTTACACTGGATATCCGCTATCCGAAGAATGGAGAGCATGACAGGGTTTACAATAATCTTGCAGATATCCTTACAAAATACGGCCTGGAGGTGCTTCACCATGACACGGTTGATCCATTGTATATGCCCAAGGACTCTGAGCTGGTACGGAAGTTAATGAAAGTTTACAGGGAACTGACCGGCAGAGACGAAGAGCCTCTGGCGATCGGTGGGGGAACCTATGCAAAAATGCTGCCGAATATGGTAGCATTTGGCCCGGCTTTTGCATGGAATGCGGATGTCATTCATAAACCAAATGAAAGAGTACTGGCAGAGGAACTGATCTTAAGTATCAAGCTGATCGCTGACGCAATGGTGGAACTGGCGCAGTGATGAAAAGCTGCCATTTTTTCCTGCTTTTTTCAAGAAAGAGTTGCAAAGCGGTGAAGCGGCGTGATAGGATAACAATGTTCATTAGATAGGAATAAATTGGAGGAATGTAAATTGTCAGGAATAGATCAGAGTAAAATACGGAATTTTTGTATCATTGCGCATATCGACCACGGCAAATCTACTCTGGCAGACCGTATTATTGAGATGACCGGACTGCTTACAAGCAGGGAGATGCAGTCACAGGTCTTAGATAATATGGAACTGGAGCGGGAACGCGGGATCACGATCAAGGCGCAGACGGTCCGCACCGTATATAAAGCGAAGAATGGGGAGGAGTATATCTTCAACCTGATTGATACACCAGGACACGTGGACTTTAATTATGAGGTATCCCGAAGCCTTGCAGCCTGTGACGGGGCGATCCTGGTCGTGGATGCGGCCCAGGGTGTGGAAGCGCAGACGCTGGCGAATGTGTATCTTGCATTGGATCATGATCTGGATGTTATGCCGGTCATCAATAAGATCGACCTTCCAAGTGCCGAGCCGGAGAGGGTAAAAGAAGAGATCGAGGATGTAATTGGAGTTGATGCAGAGGATGCACCGCTGATCTCCGCGAAAACAGGTTTGAATGTGGAGGAGTTGCTTGAGCAGATTGTTGAGAAGATCCCGGCACCGGGCGGAGATCCGTCCGCACCGCTTCAGGCATTGATCTTCGATTCTGTTTATGATTCTTATAAAGGAGTCATTGTATTCTGCCGGATCAAAGAAGGTTCAGTCAAAAAAGGGACTCCGATCCGCATGATGGCTACCGGAGCAACGGCAGATGTGGTAGAGGTCGGATATTTTGGAGCAGGCCAGTTCATTCCATGTGAAGAACTCAGCGCCGGAATGGTTGGTTATATCACCGCCAGCCTCAAAAATGTAAAAGACACCCGTGTGGGTGATACGGTAACGAATGCAGAAAATCCATGTGCAGAGCCATTGCCGGGATATAAGAAGGTCAATCCAATGGTCTACTGCGGGATGTATCCGGCAGACGGGGCAAAATATCCTGACCTTCGGGATGCCCTGGAAAAATTACAGCTTAACGATGCGGCACTCCAGTTTGAAGCGGAGACATCCGTTGCGCTGGGATTTGGTTTCCGCTGCGGTTTCCTGGGACTCCTTCATCTGGAGATCATACAGGAGCGTCTTGAGAGGGAATACAACCTGGATCTGGTAACGACAGCGCCGAGTGTTATCTATAAGGTGCATAAGACAAACGGAGATGTGATTGAACTGACGAATCCGACGAACCTGCCGGACCCCGCAGAGATCGAATACATGGAGGAGCCTGTCGTAAAGGCGGAGATTATGGTGACCTCTGAATTTATCGGAGCCATCATGGATCTCTGCCAGGAACGCCGCGGAGAATATCAAGGAATGGAATATATAGAAGCAACACGTGCGGTGCTGCATTACCATCTCCCGCTGAACGAGATCATCTATGATTTCTTTGATGCTCTGAAGTCACGTTCCAGAGGATACGCTTCCTTTGATTATGAGATGCTGGGATATGTGCGGTCTGAGCTTGTGAAGCTGGACATCCTTATTAATAAAGAAGAAGTGGATGCGCTTTCCTTCATCGTCCACAGCGGTACAGCCTACGAACGTGGCAGAAAGATGTGCGAGAAGCTGAAAGAGGAGATCCCCCGCCAGCTCTTTGAGATCCCGATCCAGGCTGCAGTAGGAAGTAAGATCATTGCCAGAGAGACGGTGAAAGCGATGCGTAAGGACGTTCTTGCAAAATGCTACGGCGGTGATATTTCCCGTAAGAGAAAGCTTCTGGAAAAGCAGAAGGAAGGAAAGAAGCGTATGCGTCAGGTGGGCAGCGTAGAGATCCCACAGAAGGCATTTATGAGCGTGTTAAAGCTGGATGACAAGTAGAAGTGAAGAAATGAAAGAAGAACTGGAATTATATCTGCATATTCCATTCTGTGTGAAAAAATGTGCTTACTGCGATTTTTTATCTGCTCCGTCAGATGAAAAGACTCGGCAGGAGTACGTGCATACACTGATACAGGAAATAGAGGGATATGGGGCAGATTTTTATGACAGATACCGGGTGTCTGCCATTTTCGTTGGAGGAGGAACCCCTTCTATATTGGAAGCAGGACAGATCGAAAAGATATTTGACGCACTGCGCCGGAATTTTCAGATTGCAGAACATGCGGAGATCACGATTGAGGTCAATCCGGGGACGGTGACACAGGACAAGCTTTCGGCCTGGAAGAGGGCAGGGATCAACCGTCTGAGCATCGGCCTGCAGTCCACTGATGACAGAGAGCTTAAAATGCTCGGCAGGATTCATACCTGGGAGCAGTTTCGTGAGACCTATCACATGGCGCGGGAGCATGGATTTGATAATATTAATATTGATCTGATCTCAGCCATCCCCGGGCAGACCGTGGAAAGCTGGACAAAAACGCTCAGGCAGGTGGCAGGTTTAGATCCGGAGCATATTTCAGCGTACAGCCTGATCATAGAAGAGGGAACACCTTTTTATGAGCGGTACGGAAAGGAAGAGCCAGCACAAAGGAATTCTTTTGAAAAACAGGCCAAAGATCCCTTGCTGCCGCCACTTCCCGATGAAGATACGGAGAGGGAAATCTATGAATTGACCGTTGATCTGTTGTCTGGATACGGTTACAACAGATATGAAATTTCGAACTATGCAAAAGAAGGTTTTGCCTGCCGCCACAATCTCGGATATTGGGAGCGTACAGAGTATCTCGGTATCGGACTGGGCGCTTCCTCCCTGCTTAGCAGCAAACGCTTCCATAATACTGCAGATTACAGGACTTATATAGAGAAGGTAAAGAAAAAAGAAGATATCAGAGAAGACATAGAATTACTGTCTAAGAGCGAGGAGGCTGAGGAATTTATGTTTCTGGGGTTAAGAAAAACCAGAGGGATCTCAGCGAAAAGATTTTGTGATATTTTCGGAAAGCCTGTTCTGGAGGTCTATGGAGCGCAGATAGAAAAGTTATGCAAAGAAGGCCTGCTTGAGATATCAGGAGATGATATCAGATTGACAGAACATGGGATTGATGTCAGCAATACCGTGTTTGTAGAATTTTTGGACCCGGATTTTTTTCACGGGCATCCAATAGAACTTTAGAGGCACTTAAAGGTCCGGCACAGCATTTTATGGATGGAATTTGATGTACGGCATCAAATTCCATTGAGGGCTGAGCCGAGTTTTCATCAGGAAAACTCAGCGAATCCCTCATATTCCGCAAAATACTGCGCCGGACCTTTTAGTGCCTATTAGTGAACGATACAGCCCGAAAAAACGGCATCTCCGTGCTCCGCCGCCCCATAACAGACGAGTGAACTGTTACTATTAAAATTTAAAGTATAAAAAATATATAAAGAGTGTTGACAAAAGGAAATCTCAGTGCTATCTTAATATACGTAAGGTGTTAGCACTCAAAACTAAAGAGTGCTAATAAGCAGAAAATCAATACTCTGCGAAGGAAAGGAGGAGCCTATGGCAGGAATCACAGAACTGAGTGAGAGAAAAATGGTTATTCTTAAAGCGATCATTCAGAATTATCTGGAGACGGGAGAGCCGGTTGGTTCGCGAACCCTTTCTAAATACACGGACTTGAATTTAAGTTCAGCAACGATCCGCAATGAGATGGCAGACTTAGAGGATCTGGGGTATATTTTCCAGCCTCATACTTCTGCAGGACGTATTCCTTCTGATAAGGGATACAGGCTCTATGTTGATATGCTGATGGTAGAAAAGGAGCAGGAGATCATAGAGCTGCGCAACACCATGCTTGAGAAGACGGATGAGGTCGATAAGGTATTAAAGCAGGCCGCCAAGGTTCTTGCAGCGAATACGAATTATGCGACCATGATCTCAGCACCGGTCAACAGCAGGAACCGGTTAAAGTTCATCCAGCTTTCCCAGGTGGATGAAGAGCAGATCGTAGCAGTGATCGTGATGAACGGCAACGTCATCAAGAATAAGATCATTGAAGTCAGTGAAACCTTAAGTAATGAACATTTATTTAAATTGAATATGCTGCTCAACACGACATTGAACGGAATGTCGATCGAAGAGATCAACTTAGGGCTGATCGCAAAGTTGAAAGAGCAGGCAGGCATTCACAGCCAGGTAATCAGTGATGTTCTGGATGCGGTAGCCGAGATCATACATGTGAGTGATGACATGGAGATCTACACAAGCGGCACCACCAACATTTTCAAATATCCGGAACTAAGCGACAAGGAAAGCGCACAGGAGATCATCAGTGCATTTGAAGAAAAGCAGCAGCTGGCGGAGCTCGTTACAGAGACCCTTGCCAGTGAAGAGAATCATGGAATTCAGGTATACATCGGAGATGAAGCGCCAGTGAAGACCATGAAGGACTGCAGCGTTGTGACAGCAACCTACGAATTGGGCGAGGGCATGAAGGGTACGATCGGTATCATAGGTCCCAAGCGTATGGATTACGAACATGTCATGAAGTCGCTGAAGACTCTGCAGAACGAGTTGGATGCAATTTATTACAAAGACCCAAAAGAATAGGAAGGTGAATAGCTGGTGGAAGAAAATATGAGCAAAGAGGATATGGTAAAAGAAGCAGTAGAAGAGGCGAAGGCAAAGGCGGCGAAAGAGGCCGAGGAAGCTGCGAAATGCGCTGAGGAAGCCAAAGCCTGTGAAGAAGCCGCCGATACAGAGGATGCGGCAGCAGAAGAGGCCGAAGGCGAAGCAGAAGATTCTGCAGATGAGACAGCAGATGATGCAGATACCGAGGCAGAAGCTGAGGATGGTAAAGAGAAGCCGGGCAAAGAAAAGAAGCTGTTCGGCAGAAAGAATAAGAAAGATAAAAAGGACGAGAAGATTGAAGAGCTGACTGACCGGCTCACTCGTCAGATGGCAGAGTTTGATAACTTCCGCAAGCGTACGGAAAAGGAGAAATCCCAGATGTACGAGATTGGAGCGAAAGATATCATAGAAAAGATCCTTCCGGTCGTTGATAATTTTGAACGCGGCCTGGCAGCTGTGCCAGAGGAGGATCAGTCCAATCCTTTCGCACAAGGGATGGAAAAGATTTATAAACAGCTGATGACTACATTGGAAGAGATCGGTGTCAAGCCGATCGAGGCAGTAGGCAATGAGTTCAATCCGGATTTCCACAATGCAGTGATGCATGTTGAGGATGAAGAGCTGGGAGAGAACATCGTAGCCGAGGAGTTTCAGAAGGGCTACACATACCGCGACAGTGTAGTGAGACATAGTATGGTAAAAGTTGCAAATTAATTTGAGAAAATAATTCAGGAGGAAATGATCATGGGCAAAATCATTGGTATTGATTTAGGTACAACAAATAGCTGTGTAGCAGTTATGGAAGGCGGACAGCCGGCAGTTATCGCGAATACAGAAGGAGCAAGAACAACTCCGTCAGTCGTAGCATTTACAAAGACAGGGGAGCGTCTGGTAGGTGAGCCTGCAAAACGTCAGGCAGTAACAAATGCAGACAAGACAATCTCTTCCATCAAGAGAGAGATGGGTTCTGATTATAAGGTAACAATCGACGACAAGAAGTATTCTCCACAGGAGATTTCTGCAATGATCCTTCAGAAGCTGAAAGCAGATGCAGAAGGATACTTGGGAGAGAAGGTTACAGAGGCAGTTATCACAGTTCCGGCTTATTTCAACGATGCTCAGCGTCAGGCTACAAAGGATGCTGGTAAGATCGCAGGTCTGGATGTAAAACGTATCATTAACGAGCCTACGGCAGCAGCTCTGGCTTATGGACTGGATAACGAAAAAGAGCAGAAGATCATGGTTTACGACTTAGGTGGAGGTACATTCGACGTTTCCATCATCGAGATCGGTGACGGAGTTATCGAAGTATTATCTACAGCAGGTAACAACAGACTTGGTGGAGATGACTTTGACCAGAAGATCACAGACTACATGTTAGCAGACTTCAAGGCAAAAGAAGGTGTTGACCTGTCTACAGATAAGATGGCTCTCCAGAGATTAAAAGAAGCAGCTGAGAAAGCAAAGAAAGAGCTTTCTTCTGCAACAACAACAAACATCAACCTTCCGTTCATCACAGCAACAGCTGAGGGACCGAAGCATTTCGATATGAACCTGACAAGAGCAAAATTCGATGAATTAACTCATGATCTGGTTGAGAAGACAGCAGAGCCAGTCAGACGTGCACTTTCCGACGCAGGAATCGCTGCATCTGAATTAGGCCAGGTACTGTTAGTAGGTGGATCTACACGTATCCCGGCTGTTCAGGAGGAAGTAAAACGCCTGACAGGAAAAGAACCAAGCAAATCCTTAAACCCGGATGAATGTGTTGCACTTGGTGCTTCCGTACAGGGTGGTAAGTTAGCAGGAGATGCAGGCGCAGGCGACATCCTTCTTCTGGATGTTACACCACTGTCACTTTCTATCGAGACTATGGGCGGTGTTGCAACAAGACTGATCGAGAGAAATACAACGATCCCGACCAAGAAGAGCCAGATCTTCTCAACAGCAGCAGACAACCAGACAGCCGTAGATATCAACGTTGTACAGGGTGAGAGACAGTTCGCAAGAGACAACAAGTCCCTCGGACAGTTCAGACTGGATGGAATTCCGCCGGCTCCACGTGGAATCCCGCAGATCGAAGTTACATTCGATATCGATGCAAACGGTATTGTTAATGTTTCCGCAAAAGACCTCGGAACAGGGAAAGAGCAGCACATCACGATTACAGCAGGCTCCAACATGTCTGATGATGACATCGACAAGGCTGTAAGAGAAGCAGCTGAATTCGAGGCTCAGGATAAGAAACGTAAAGAAGCGATCGACACAAGAAACGAAGCAGACGCTATGGTATTCCAGACAGAGAAGGCAATCAAAGAGGTTGGCGACAAGCTGGATGCAACAGATAAAGCAGCAGTTGAGGCTGACTGCCAGGAATTAAAAGATATCCTTGCAAAATCAGCTCCGGAAGAGACGACAGAGGCTCAGGTTGCTGAGATCAAAGCAGCAAAAGACAAACTGATGGAAAGTGCTCAGAAACTTTTCACCAAGATGTATGAGCAGGCTGGTGCAGCAGGAGCAGGCCCGCAGGCAGGCCCGGCACCTGAAGCAGGTCCGGCACCGGAAGGATTCACAGGTGACGACGTAGTGGACGGAGATTACAAAGAAGTCTAAGATGTCCGTAAGGATGTGCCAAAAAAATGGCGGCACATTCATGAAAAAGGGTTCTACGAGGCCGCGAAAAGCGGTTTCGTAGAATTTCTTTGTACCAAATCATAAGCAGACAGATGAAAGGGTAGAGTGTTATGGCAGAGTCAAAAAGAGATTATTACGAGGTGCTTGGCGTAGGCAGGGATGCTGACGATGCAGCGATCAAAAAAGCATACCGTGTCTTGGCGAAAAAGTACCATCCGGATATGAATCCGGGCGATGCCGAGGCTGAGAAGAAGTTCAAAGAGGCATCCGAAGCGTATGCAGTACTTAGCGACCCTGAAAAACGCCGCCAGTATGACCAGTTTGGACACGCAGCATTTGAGGGTGGAGCAGGCGGAGCCGGAGGCTTCGGCGGATTCGACTTCAGCGGTGCTGATTTCAGTGATATATTTGGAGATATTTTCGGAGATTTATTCGGCGGAGGCGGCAGAAGAGGCGGCCGTGCTAACAATGGTCCGATGAAGGGCGCCAATATACGCAAGAGCATCAGGATCACATTCGAAGAGGCAGTCTTTGGATGTGAGAAAGAGATGGAGGTCGTTTTAAAAGACCCATGTACTACATGTAACGGAACGGGAGCAAAACCGGGAACATCACCTGAGACCTGTCCGAAGTGCGGAGGTAAGGGACAGGTGGTCTACACATCCCAGTCCTTCTTCGGTACCGTACAGAATGTTCAGACTTGTCCGAACTGCGGCGGCTCAGGAAAGGTGATCAAGGAAAAATGTTCCTCCTGTTCAGGAACTGGATTTACATCAAGCAAGAAGCGGATCCAGGTATCCATTCCGGCAGGTATTGACAACGGCCAGAGTGTAAGGATCCGTGAGAAAGGTGAGCCGGGAGTCAACGGCGGACCAAGAGGAGACTTGCTGGTAGAGGTGAACGTATCCAGACATCCGATCTTCCAGAGACAGGATATGCATATCTTCTCAACTGTGCCGATCACATTTGCACAGGCAGCATTAGGCGGAGATGTGAGAATTCCGACAGTGGACGGAGATGTCATCTATACCGTAAAAGCCGGGACAAAGACAGATACAAAAGTACGCCTGAAAGGAAAAGGTGTACCTTCCTTAAGAAATGCACAGGTGCGCGGAGACCACTATGTAACACTGGTGATCCAGACACCGGACAAATTAAGTCCGGAGGCAAAAGAAGCGCTGCGTGAGTTCGACAGACTGTCAGGGAATTCTCTGAATCAGGATGTAAGTACAGGAAACAGCAGCGGGAAATCCGGTAAAGGGAAGAAAAAAGGGTTCATGGATAAGATGAAAGAGGCCTTTGACGAGTAATAGAATTGTGAAAATAAAGAGTGTACCGTCCCTGAAATGAATAGACGGTACACTCTTTTTGTATACTAATATCTTTTATAGATATCACCTCGATTGCCTGCATCTACGACACATATAATTAAATTGCCATTATCTATAGATAATGCGATATGTGCCTACACGTAACAGATTATATCCTTGGTATCCTTGTAATGGTTTGGTGTCACCATTCGGTAGATTATAGATTGCTTTATAGATTAAAGTCCTTTTGTCTTTTGGCTGTTTTAGAATAAACTTTTGGGCTTTTTTATCAATATCAATTTTGTAAGTCATTGATTGTCAGTCCTGCCTCTCTTAAAGCATCCTCAAAAGGAATGGTATCATGCTCAGATTCGTTTAGATATTGCTCTGCTAAACGCTCACAGGACATGTCGTCCTCTATCTCATCATGTAAAAGGTGAGTGTAAAGTCTATGAAATTAACAAGTTATGTTTTTAAAAATACTTACAAAAAACCATTGATAAATATAACCCAAAAGGTTATGGTTAAAACAAGTCAAAGATACGCAAACAAAGCCGCATCGTAGATACAGTATACAAAAGAAAATATTCAGATGATAAAATAGACGACAAATTGCTGCCAATTAATAATAGAATAATGCATTTAAGAGGAGTTTTTTGAAAGTGCAAAAAACCAGGCATTGAAAAAAAGAAGCAGCTATAAAATTCAGGGAGACGATTATGACAGTGGCAATTATTGAGGATGACAGATTATTAAACCAGGCGTTAGATATTGCCCTGAGGAAAGAGGGCTATCGCACGCTGTGTTTGTATACAAAGGAGGAGGCGCAGCACGCAGTGAGTGACAGTGCTGATCTTCTTCTCATTGATATCGGGCTTCCCGACGGGGACGGCATCGGGCTGTACCGGGAAGTAAGACAAAAGTGGAAGATCCCGGCCATCTTCCTGACTGCGAGGGACGAAGAAGAGGATATACTGGCAGCTTTTGATGAAGGGGCGGAGGATTATGTCGTAAAGCCGTTTTCTATGAAAGTGCTGCTCAAGCGGGTTGAGACAGTATTGAGAAGAAGCAGTGAAGACCGAAAAGTTACTTTCCGGGATATTGTATTATACATCGACAGAAAGCAGGCATTGATAGAGGGACAGCCGATCGGACTGACCTCCAGGGAATACCAGCTGCTGGAATATCTGATGATGAATCAGGGACGGGTGCTGACCAAAGAAAATATTCTGGAAAAAATCTGGGGAGTGGACGGGCAGTTTGTGGTGGACAATGCAGTAAGTGTCACGATCAACCGTCTGAGAAAGAAGCTTGGGACAGAATCAGGAAAACCGGAATACATTAAGAATGTATTTGGATTGGGATACCGGATGGGAGAGTAAGCACATGAATTTCGAGATGCTGGTAGTCGTTATGATCAGTCTGTCTGCCGGGGCAGGGATGATGTTTTTTAGACAAAGGAGCTGCAGGAAAAGGGAACTAAAACGGCTTGAAAAGCTTACATACGATATTTTGAATGAGCGCCGGATCCAGGCAGGGGCAGTGGGCGAAGAGACACTGTATGGGAAGATAGAATATCAACTGATGCGGGTGCAGGAGATGCTGGTGGGAAGAAAAGAGGAGGCAGAAAAGAGCCGTGACCAGATACAGAAACTGATCTCGGAGATCGCCCATCAGATGAGGACGCCGCTGACGAATATGGAGACCTATCTGGGATTTATGAAGGACGAGCCGGAGGAAGTAACACCGGAATATGTGGCGGCACTTAAACAAAGCGAGGAGAAGCTGCACTTTCTGGTTGAAAGCTTTATCAAGATGTCCCGTCTGGAGCAGCACATCATTCAGATACATAAAGAAGAAATCGACATGCTGCAGACTGTGCGAAACGTGTTAGGACAGATCCAGGGCAATGCAGAGAAAAAAGAGATTCAGTTTGACATTGCATTTCCCGAAAAAGCGGTCTGCGCCCATGATGCCAACTGGCTTGGAGAGGCGCTTTACAATATCTTAGAGAATGCAGTAAAGTATAGTGAAAATGGCGGGAGAGTAGAGGTGACCGTCTCGGAGAATGAAATGTTTATGAAGATCCGGGTGAGAGACTATGGGCTTGGTATCAGTGAGGGCGAAGAAAACAAGATTTTCCAGAGATTTTACCGGGGAAGGCTTGTTACCACACAGGCAGGATTCGGAATCGGTCTGTACCTTGCAAGAGAGATCGTAAGCCTCCACGGCGGGTTTCTGACAGCCAGGAGGATGAAACAGGGATTATTGATGGAAATCAGGATTCCGGTTTGTTAGAAGTTTGTTAGATTTCTGCCTTACACTAAGTGTATCAACGTAAAAACAAAAGGAGAACACACTTTATGGAGATGTTAAGGGCAGCAGGTCTGAAAAAATATTATATCACGGACACCTACGAGGTTCATGCACTGGACGGGGTGTCTTTTTCAATTGAGGACGGAGAATTTGTAGCAGTCATCGGGACATCGGGCAGCGGAAAAACGACCCTGCTTAATATGCTGGGCGGTCTGGACATCCCTACAGAAGGGGGCGTCTGGATCCGAGGGAATAGTCTGAAAGACATGGAACCCGAGGAGCGGACGATTTTTCGCAGGCGCAGCATCGGTTTTGTGTTTCAACAGTATAATCTTGTTCCTGTGCTTAGTGTATACGAGAATATTGTTCTGCCGTTGCGGCTGGACGGGGCGGAAATTGATGAAACGCTGCTGGACGAAATTACAGAGCTTCTGGGAATCCGTGATAAGCTGGAGCGTTTACCGGAGACTCTATCAGGAGGTCAGCAGCAGAGAGCGGCGATCGCCAGGGCACTTATGGTAAAACCAGCCATTCTTCTGGCGGATGAACCCACAGGAAACCTGGATTCCGCGACCAGTATGGATGTAGTCGGACTTTTAAAGTCCTGCGCTGCAAGATTTCATCAGACAGTTATCGTGGTCACACATCAGGAAGAGATCGCGCAGATGGCAGACCGCATCATCCGGCTGGAAGACGGGCGGATCGCCGGGCAGGAGGGGTAAATCATGGCAGGAAAAGGAGTTACCCCAAACAACAACCATTTTGTAATAAAAATGCTTTCCAAAGAATTTGCGAAAAGCAATAAAGGCAGGAACCGAATCCTTTTGGGAGCAGTGATTTTGTGTATTGTTACGCTGACGGTGGTGTTCGGTATTTCTTATGGAAAGGTGCAGGCAGAGTGCACAAAAGCAGCCAGGGCGGCGGGCACAACCGCGTCTGTAAGTATTCAGGATGCGGATGCGTCCCAGTATGCGGTCGTAAAGGGGCTTGATTTTGTAAAGCAGGCGGGAAGACACGTAAGCGTGGGCGAGGCAGAGGCAGAAGGAAAGCCTGTCTGCAGGATAAAATGGCTGGATGAACAGGCGTGGGAAAATCTGATAAAGCCTGCCTATACCGGAATTCATGGGGAATATCCCAGAAAAGAGCAGGAGATCATGCTTTCCAGGAGAACGCTGAGAGCCCTGAAAATTGACCAACCGAAAAAGGGGATGATGATCAGCCTTGAAGTATCGGTGGGGATTTTTAGGACCAAACAGGAGAAGTTTCGGTTAAGCGGATGGTATACAGATTACATGGATGAGACCTCCGGTCCTGCCCCGGGCTATGTTTCCGATGCAAAGCTTATGAACTGGGGGTTTTGGCCGGATGAAAGTGCAGATATTTTAATCCGTCAGTCCGATAAGATGGACTGGCAGGAGACAGAAGAAAAATTGTACAGTAAGGTGCCGATGAAGAGCTTGGGCCAGCGGATTTCAGCATCTAATACCTATGCCTATGATGCGGTCAGCCAGCTGGCGGGAGGGTATGGGATGGCGGTACTGGGGGCCGTTGTGGTCTTAAGCGGCATGTTCTTTCTGCTTTATAATGTGATGCAGATCTCAATGGCAGGAGATGTGCGGCAGATGGGGCTTTTGAACACCCTCGGGACAACGAGAAAACAGATCCGTAAGATCTATTATGGACAGATTGTAAGGATACTGATTCCGGGAGTGTCAGTCGGTGTATGTTTGTCCTCTGGCATTTTAGTGGCGCTTCTCCCACGGATTCTGGGGACACAATACCTGAACGGATATGGCGGAGCAAAAGAACTTGTGATTTTCCGTCCTGAGATTCTGGCTGCTTCCGTGGTATTTGTGAGTCTGCTGACGATGGGGGTGGCGGCAGGAGTTGTTTACCGTGTGGTCAATGCATCCTGTGTAGAAAGCATGCATTATACGGGGGTGACGGCCGGGAAGAAACTGCAAAAGGTAAGACCGGGAAAGAGAAAAAAGAGAGGTGCCGGCCTGGAACTGTGGTATATGGCGTGGCAGAATCTGCTCAGATACCGGGGACGTTTTCTTGTGACGGTACTGTCTCTGTTTCTCGGAGCGGAGGCGTTTCTTGGAGTGATCGTGGTTACTTCAGGAAGCGATTATACACATGTGATAGAGAAAAGGCCGGATTTTCTGATTGCCGGACAGTTTGGCAATTTTGGGCAGGAGATGGGATATGGCAGTGAGTATAAGTCACGGGATGCCGGCGAGGACCCCATGAAGACCGAAGGGGATGCATTTGTGTTACTGTATGGAAATGACTATGATGAATTTTCACCGATTTCTTCCGATGTTAGGACAAAATTATTAAATCTGGATGGTGTGGATCAGGAGAAGTCTTATATCATGGAAGGCGGGTATATGATTTCTACGATATCCCGGAAAGGCATCCGGCCTATGCAGAGTGAGGATACAGAGTCTCAAAGTGAGGATACGGATTCTCAAAGCGGGAGTGCAGAGTTCCAAAGTGAGGACACAGGGGCTCAAAATGAGCACCTGGAAGAAAAAGAGGGCGTTGGTTTTGGCTATGATTCTGGGTTTGGAATGGTGGAGGGGTTCAATGAAGATGTGATCCAGATTTTGAGCCGGGAAGAAATTAAGGATCTGAAGAAATATGTGGAGGCGAAAAAACTTCCGGTAGATATAAAAAGCCTGGAGCAGGGAACAGGCGTTATGATCCTTCATGACCATAAAATGACGCCGGCACAGGAAAAGCTGGCACAGGAGAGTGTGGGGGAACCGGTGTATTTTACCAGCCTTATGTCGAAGCAGGAGAAGATTAGGTGGAACCAGATGACAGCCGGGGAAAGAGAATCAGCAGTAGAAAGAGGAGAGGGAAGAGGGAAGCAATCGGAAACTTTTCAGATCAGCGGTTACCTGGATAACCAGGCAGACGGATTTCCCC
This sequence comes from Faecalicatena sp., assembly GCF_058819085.1. Taxonomy (NCBI): domain Bacteria; kingdom Bacillati; phylum Bacillota; class Clostridia; order Lachnospirales; family Lachnospiraceae; genus Faecalicatena; species Faecalicatena sp. The sequence continues at coordinate 98,233 of NZ_JBZUUL010000006.1, read as the reverse complement.
ATATCCGTCAGACATGGCACGGATCAGAGGGCGATCTTTACTATCTGATCAGCAGGGAAGGCTTTGAGAAGCTTCCGACAGAAAAGAAGACTCTTTATATGGAGCTGAATGTGGAGAAAGAAAAAGAGCCCAAAATCAAACGTGAGATACAGAAGATTGTTTCTCTGGAAAATATGAGCCGGGCGCAGGATAGCGGGACAGATGTGGATGCCGGAACCGGAGAGGCGGGAATTTTCTATATCAGTAAATCGGATCTGCATTCCGAGGCAGCTGCTTATATACGCGGCACCCGGCTGATTTTGGGCAGTATCAGTGCAGTACTTCTATTTGCCGGACTTACGAATTATTTTAATGTTGTGATCACCGGGATCTTGGCGCGGAAAAAAGAGCTGGAAGTGATGTATAGCATTGGAATGACAAAAAAGCAGATGTGGAACATGTTTTTGGCTGAGGGAGGCTTTTACTGCGGACTTTTGGGACTTCTGACGCTGACTGCAGGAAGTTGGATCCTGCAGTGGATTTCTTTCTATATGGAGAAAAAGCTTTCCTACTTTGAGTTTCATAATCCGGTTGGATGGGGGCTTGTGCTGTTTGGCGGGTTTGTGGTAATCTGCCTGGCGGGGACTGAGGCTGCGGTACGCAGCAGGGAGAAATGCAGGTGATGATTCGCTGCTGAATCTGCAATACACATGAAAGGGTACCGCTAAAACTAGATTGTTGACAAAATAGTAAAAAAGTGGAATAATTTTTTCAGGAGTTCCAGAATTTATTGTAAAAGGTACAGTGCCATAAGTTAGGAAGTGATATAAATGCTTTTAATTCTCGATAGTGTAATTCTATTAGAAAGTGTTATGTTTGGAATATTCAGTTCAGATCATCGTAAGAAGAATAGGCTGTTTTTATTGGGAGTTTTTATTGCAGGAATCCTTTCTTTGGCTGGAGTAATGCATAATAATGTGTTGATCTGGGGGATGTTTATTGCAGGGCATATTATTTTGCTTGCGATATATTTAATAAGTTATTATCATGAAATAACGAATCATGTTGATCAACAAGATCTAAAAACGTTATTAAGGAAGTATGTAAAAATACCAACTTGTTTTTACTTATTATTGATTATAGCTGTTTCATATGCTCTATTAGCGGAAACGAACTCTGGCGATTTTGTTTCTGTTACAATCATATTGATTCTAGTTTTTGCAGCGGGAATTTATAATTTTGTGGAAAATAAGATTATTAATAATTTGTCCGATGAACAGATTAAGAAAATAGAACCACAAGATTTAAGACAATATATATATAGAAAGAATGCTCTTGTGGGTATATATTCTATTATTTTTTCTATATCGGTAGGCATATTTTATATTTGTATGTTCGATTCCATGAATGAAAATACAGTTGTATTAATATTCTTCTTAGAACTTATAATAAATATGACCATTTATGGGGTATGTTACCATAAAGTAAAGGGCAAATTCATGGCAGAAGATCAATATCCCAAGTGGCAGTTAATGGTCCCTAAAAGAGTTGGTGTAGGATATACATTCAATTTTAATTGTCCTTTTACTTACATTATATTAGGGATCGTAGTTGTAGTAATCATAATATCGCTTTTATAATCTATAAATGTAGAGGTGAAAGGCCAGGAGAATTTTTTGAGGAATTAGATAATACCTAGAATAGTGGTAAGAAGGACTGATTTAGTAATTCTTGACAGGCGTAGCAGTTTCGATAGCTGCTACGCTATTTTTGTGGACAGCGTTATTATTTATATAGTTTTAAAACTATATAAACATAGAAAAATATATATTTTACATTATATCAAAACACCTATCCGGCAGCAAAAAGGAAGCTGCTTCTACACAGAAGGAGACCTGGCGCGAGGGATTCTTTGACAGGCTGGCCAGTTCCGACTTGGCATCTGTGATGGCCCCCAGGATCATATCCGTATACTTTAAGAAAATCTTCCCGCTTTCATTCAGCCGGATCTGTTTTCCGATGCGGTCAAATAAAGGGGTGCCTAATTCCGTTTCCAGGCGTTTGATCGTCTGGCTGAGTGATGGCTGGGCGATATGCAGTTCCCGGGCGGCAGCAGAGATCTGCTGGCAGCGGGCAGTGGCCTGAAAATAGTAGAGCTGAAGCAGTTCCATGATAACTCCTTTCTGGAAACAGTAATGAGATCTATAAGACAGTATATCGGATAACTGATATCAGCGCAATACAGTTACAATAATAGGTTCAAATAAAGGAAAAAGTGGAGGAAAAAGGAAATGACAAACTCAGAGAACGTGGCACCTGGCAGTATGAAAAGAGAAGCAAAAATCTGCAGAGTAAAAATGAAAAGCGGAATTCTGCGGGGAACCTGTGAGGAGGGATACTTATGTTTCCGTGGGATCCCTTATGGGCATGCAGAGCGTTTCAAAGCACCGGAAACAGCGATATGGGACAAAGAGCTTGATTGTACTGTATTTGGGAAAAAAGCGATCCAGGTTTATGATATCCCAAGACCATGGATAAAGGAGCTGCCAAAGCGTGAGGAATTTAGCGAGGACTGCCTGAACCTGAATATTTATGTTCCATCCCAGGAACCGGCGGATATACCAGAAAGCGGTCTTCCTGTGCTGGTAGAGATTCACGGCGGCTCCTTTCAGAATGGCAGCAATCAGGGGCACTCACCACAGAGGGTGATCCGGGATCATTCGTTTATCTATGTGGCGATTAATTACCGGCTTGGCGCTCTTGGATTTTTACCTTTGGAGGGGATGCTCGGGGAAGAGTATAGGGGCAGCGGCAACTGTGGGATACTGGATCAGCTGTGTGCACTCAAATGGATTCATGAAAATATAGAAGCCTTCGGCGGGAATCCGGGCAAAGTAACATTACTGGGAAGTTCAGCCGGAGCAAAATCAATTGGTGCGCTGATGATGATGATCGATAAAACCAATGATTACGTGGATCAGGTGATCTTATCCAGTGGTGCTTCACAAAGTATCCGAAGCATGGACACGGGTACAAAAACTACACAGAAGTTCTTGGAAACGGCAGCAGAAGTTTTGGGATATCCGGTAATGGCAGTGGATTTGTTGACATTACCAGCAGATGACATCCTGCGAGTGCAGAAGCAGTTTGTGGACTGTCAGGGGAATACCTGCATGTTTGGTCCTGTAGCAGATGGGTTTGTACTGCCTGAAAATTGGGAAGCTTTTGCACAGGAAGGGACACTGTGGTCCGGCAATGCCATGATCGGCAGCAGCCGGAATGAGCTGTGGTTTATGGAAATGATGAATCCTCTGCTCTATCAGAGTGCAGAGGCCGAGGCCAGGGGGCTGTTCGGATGTAATGCACCTCTGGCGGTATCTGCGTATGAGAAATTGACAGCATGTGAGAGAGAAAAAAGTGGATGCGAACCAACAGTTGAGTTTAAAAATCGAACCTGGGTCAGAGTTTTTTCGGATTATATGTACCGGATGTACAGCTATAGACTGGCTGCACGGCTGAGTGAAAAGGGCTGTAAGGTATGGCAGTATAGTGTTGAATTTCCGCCTGCAATGCATTGCTTCGATCAGACGCTGGCCTTTGAGGATCCCTCCATGATTTTTATGGGGAATAAGGATGGCCTGGAGACGGCAGAGGCTGTAGGGAAAGCGATCTATGAGAGCTTTGCCGGATTCGTCGAGTATGGAGCACCCAATGGTAAGCCTAAGGATAGCTGTGAAGAGATCCCGGAATGGCTTATGGAATGGCAGCCGCTGTCTGATGAAAAGGCCTGCCAGATGTCCTGGGATAAAAACAGCAGAGTGGTGGAGATACCTGAGGATGATGTGCTGGAAGGATTCCCGGAGGGGGTGTACAGGCTGTAGTCAGTACAAAGTTCATGTAACGCCGGACGAAAAGATTAATCATTCCCCTGTTTCCTGCAATTCCTGTAACATGATTTGCTCAATCTTCATTACGTCCGGCTGCGTTGAGGTAAAATGCACCGCTCTATGCAGCAAATTATAGACTACCCGCTATAATTTTCAGTCTCTGCTTTATCTCCTTAGAAAATAAGTCTCCTGCCTTTTAGGACAAGAGACCTACAAACTTTTTCACGGCCTATTTATGATTCGCATGGGCGGAAGCGAACTACGTTTCCGCGGTCTATTTCTATTTCGCATGACCGGGAGCAGACTACTTTTCAAGATGGCTGCCCAACCCTGCCACAAACACAATCACCGACCGTCCCCCCAGCAGTACGCTTCCGTCCGCCCTAGGCATCCTGCCTTCTGCAAAGGTAGTATGCCGGGGATCTCCGGTATTCACCGCAATATACCATTCCCTTCCTTTTGGGAGCTTTGGCAGCGCCAGATCCAGCGCTCTCCAGTAAGGATTCACCGCCACATACACCACATCATCCTTTTTCTTTTCCAGGTCATAGCCTGCAAACATAACGCAGACAGTCCTGGATTCCGGATCTGTATCCAGTGTCCATGGCATCAGCCCGTGAACGCTTGTATGAGGAAAACCATAAGTACTTCCTTCCAGATCTTTCCGTATGACATCATGTTCCTTGCGGAATGCGATCATATACCGGAAAAATTCGAACAACTCTTTGTTTTTCTCAAGCAGGCTCCAGTCCAGCCAGGAGATCTCGTTATCCTGACAATACGGATTGTTATTGCCAAACCGGGTATCTCCAAATTCATCTCCGGAAAGAAACATCGGGGTCCCCCGGCTGCACATCAGGACAGCGCAGGCGTTCATCATCATCCGAAGCCGCAGCGAAAGCACATCAGGGTTGTCTGTCTCCCCTTCCACACCGCAGTTCCAGCTGTTATTGTCGTCGGAACCGTCTGTATTATTCCATCCGTTCGCCTCGTTGTGCTTCTCATTGTAGGAATAGAGGTCATTTAAGGTAAAACCATCATGACAGGTCAGAAAATTGACGGAGGCGCTTAAGCCTCTGGAATCGGGATCATAAAGATCCGGGGATCCCAGCATTCTCTGCGCGGCAGCCTGTGCAAGCCCGCCGTCCCCTTTTAGGAAACGTCTCATATCATCCCTGTATTTTCCGTTCCATTCGGCCCAGCGGCGCCAGGAGGGGAAGGAACCGACCTGATAGAGTCCCCCGGCATCCCAGGCCTCGGCGATCAATTTGACTGTACCAAGGATCGGGTCAAAGGCAAGACTCCTTAATAGAGGCGGCTGGTTCATAGGGGAGCCGTCCTCATTTCGTCCCAGAATGGAGGCAAGGTCGAAGCGGAAGCCATCCACCCGGTAATCCGTCACCCAGTAGCGCAGGCAGTCCAGGATCAGCTGCTGAACCACAGGGTGATTGCAGTTCAGTGTATTGCCGCAGCCGCTGAAATTGTAATAATAGCCATCCGGGGTGAGCATATAGTAAATGTTGTTATCAAATCCTTTGAAACAGAAGCTAGGTCCTAATTCATTGCCCTCGGCAGTATGATTGAACACCACATCCAGGATGACATCGATCCCGTTGTCGTGAAGCGCCTTGATCAGTTCCTTTAATTCCCGTCCTTCCCGGTTATATTCGATGGAGGAGGCATAGCTGGTATTGGGGGCAAAAAAGCAGACGGAATTGTATCCCCAGTAATCCAGAAGCATTTGGTCATTGACCATTCTGACATCCCGCATCTCATCAAATTCAAAGACCGGCATCAGTTCCACGGCGTTGATCCCTAACTTTTTCAGATAAGGAATCTTATCATTGAGTCCCAGGAATGTGCCGGGACAGCAGACATCGGCGGAGTCATCCCTTGTAAAACCACGCACATGGGTTTCATAAATGATCAGATCCTCCATGGGAATCTGCGGCTGCGCTTCCAGACCCCAGTCGAAATTATTGCGGACCACTCTGGCACGGTAGCCGTGCTCACAGCAGTTTGTGACGCCCCAGCGGCTCTGCCCCGTCACGGCTCTTGCATAGGGGTCGAGGAGAATCTTGGACTTATCGAAACGAAGCCCCCTTTTCTCATCGTAAGGGCCGTCCAAACGGTAGGCGTATTCGAATTCTTCAATGTCCAGGCCGAATACGATCATGGAATAGACGAAGCCGATCTTATAATTGTCCGGAAACCGAAGTGCCGCGAATGGTTCTTCTGCCATGCGGTGGAAGAGCAGCAGCTCGCAGGATGTGGCGCCGTGTGACTGGATCGTAAAATTCACCCCGCCGGGGATAATCGTTGCACCGAAATTATTGAAAAATCCGGGACGGACCTGAAAGCCTTCTATGGTATCTAAAGGTTTTAACTGGTCAGTGGGGACAAGAGACAGGTCAGTAGCATGTACAGTCATAGAAACATCCTTTCTTCTGCAGAACAGTTTGTGATGATGCAGAACGTTCTGAAATCAAAGTTACTATTTACAGTCAGATAGAAGCAGTAACAAAGAAAATAGTGACAAATAAAGTAGTGACAAATAAGATGGTACCGTTCGGTCAGGACTTATGCTGGTAATAGAATACGGCCACCTGAGTCCGGTCCCGCAGGTTCAGTTTTTCTAAGATAGAACTCAAGTAATTCCGCACGGTTCCCTCACTTAAATAGAGCCGGGAGGCGATTTCTTTGTTGCTCATCCCTTCTGCGATCAGTTCGATGATCTCCAGTTCCCTGTCGTGGATGTCATAGTCCTCATAGCAGAAGGCAGGTGTTTTCTGCAGCAGAGAGGGGATCTTCGATACGATCTCATTGCCAAATACGGTCTGCCCTGAGAACACGGCGCGGATGGCAGGAACGATATTCTGGTAATCCTGTTTCAGCAGATACCCCTTTGCCCCAAGCTTTAGAGCCTTGATAATATATTCATCATCCGAAAATGTGGTCAGCAGAAGGATCCGCGCATCCGGGAATTCTTTCAGGATCTGGGCAGAAGCATCCAGCCCGCTCATTTCCTTCATGCGGATATCCATAAGCAGTACATCCGGCCGGAACCTGCGGTACAGAGAAACCGCCTCGGTCCCGTCGCTGCCGCATGCCGGGACATGAAAATCCTTCTGTGCCTCCAGGATCGTTTTCAGCGCTCCTGCCACCAGGAAATCATCGTCTACGATTAATATGTTCATAATAACACTCCTTTAAAGAAAATTTATGAAGAACGCTCCTTTGGGATCGTAATAAAGATCCGAAAGCCATTTTGTGTCTGGATCTGGATATTGCCTTTCAGGGTATACACCCGTTCCTTCATATTGATCAGACCGATCCCCTGGTCCGTCAGGTCTGTGCCTGTTCCGTTATCTTCGATACAAAGCTGGTATAGGGCAGGATGCTCCCTCATGACCAGACGCACCTGTGAGGCATGGCTGTGTTTGATGATATTGGAAAGAGCCTCTTTCGTGATACTGATAAAACTGTATTTGATGTCTCTGGGAATTTCCCGGTCCATATCATACTGAAAGAAAACAGAACAGAATGTAAAATCTTTTAGAAGTCCTCTGATGGCCTCCTCTAAGTTTATGGCTTCATCGTGAAGGTCATGCACACTGCTTCGGATGCTGTCCATCGCAGAATTCAAGGTGGACTCCAGGGTATTCAAAGAATCAGAGAGCCCAGGCGCCTGATTCACTGCCTTCAAGGCTCCCACCATTAAGATGGAGCGGGAGAGAAGGTGCCCCACATTATCATGGATCTCCCGTGCGATCCGGTTGCGTTCCTTTAAGGTTGCCGTATAGATCTCATAATCCTGTTTCTCTAAAAGTGCGTGGTTCTTCTCCGTGAGAAGCAGGTTTAATTCCCTGCTGTCATCACGGGTGTGCCTGTATAATGAATCCAGCTGTTCATAACTTCTTGTTCCCCATTCCAGATAATAGGCCAGCGCGATCCCAAACAGGCTGAGACACAATGGAAATATATCTGTGGTTCTGATCCAGAAGAAATAGAGGCTTACACAGCCCCCTGCCAGAACAGCGAAGTATGCATTTCTGCGAAAAAGTACATATGAAACAGCAGGGAAAAAATACAGGAATGCCGGATCGAACCAGGCAGCGGCCAGAAAAAGAAGTGTATAGATAAGGATAAAAGGGCGGCTGTCTATAAAATAGTCCATACAGCATAAAATCAGTGCAGTCAAAAGAGCCAGTACAAAGTAAAAATCTGCACTGACAGAAAAAAGTGTAAACAAACAAAAGACAAATAACAGGCAAGAATCCTTCATACTTCTCATGGAATACTCCTTCATGCCGACCAGTAAGGTATACTTATTGGACTACTAATGTCCAATAAGGTATAAATAAGTTACCACCAGTATACCACAAATGCTAAGCTCGTAAAACACCTCGCTAAGGATTTGGGTATATGTCTTACTAAAGTGCGGAAATACCGCACTAAGTGCGAACATTATACCACAAATGCTAAGCTCGTAAAACACCTTGTGTCTGATTCGATTACTAATGTGACATTTGTCATGTGCATGTTATGACGGATGACACTACTATCCCTCATGAGATTCCTTTATACTATGAGTATAGAAAAGCGGTCACGGCAATACATAGGGATCGGAATATAGGAGGAATGAACATGATTAAGATAGAGAATCTGGTTAAGAGCTATGGCAGTCTTGTGGCACTCGATCATCTGAATCTGGATATAAAGGAGGGTGAGATCTTTGGTCTGCTGGGACCTAACGGCTCAGGGAAAACAACCGCGATCAGCTGTATGCTGGCACTCTTGAAATATGAGAAGGGCACCATAGAGATCATGGGGGAGAAGATGACCCCGGACAATTATAAGATCAAGCAGCAGATCGGGATCGTGCTGCAAAATGTGGCAGTGTTTGATGAGCTGACAGTCTACGAAAATATCGACTATTTCTGCGGGCTGTACGTGAAAGAGAAAGCACGAAGAAAGGAACTGGTAGAGGAAGCCATCCGGTTTGTCGGTCTGGAAGAGTATGTGAAGATGCGGCCAAAGAAGCTGTCGGGAGGCCTGCTTCGAAGGCTCAATATCGCCTGTGGGATCGCACACAAACCCCGGCTGATCATCCTGGATGAGCCGACGGTTGCAGTAGATCCTCAGAGCAGAAACCGGATCCTGGAGGGGATCAAGGAGCTGAACAGACAGGGCTCTACCATTATTTACACCTCACATTATATGGAAGAGGTAGAGCAGATCTGCACCCGGATTGCCATCATGGATCACGGCAGGAGTATTGCAGTGGGAACCAAAGAAGAGTTAAAGAGTATGATCAAGACGGGCGAGACAGTTACCATAGAGGCGGTCGTGCTGGAAGAGGAACACATCCAGGCAGTCAGGAAGCTTCCACATGTGTTTGATGTGAAATACGAGTCACAGATCCTGACGGTCCGCTGTACCGGGGCAAAGCACAATCTGGTCAGGATCCTGAATTATCTGCAGGACGAGAATATTTCTTTCGGAAGAGTCTTCTCGGAGCTGCCGACGCTAAATGATGTTTTCCTGGAGATCACAGGAAAAGAGCTGAGGGATTAGGAGGGAGCATATGTTACATTTAATGAAATATGACGTGAAAGTAAAGCTTAGGAATTTCAATGAGATCTTCTGGCCTTTGATATTTCCTTTGATCCTGGGCACATTTTTCTATCTGTCATTCGGAAAAGTAGAGGAAGCTGATTTCGAGACCGTGCCGGCGGCAGTTGTGGTCTCACAGGAGGAAGGGGCAGATGAGACGTTTCTGGAATTCCTGGATGGAGTAGAGTCGGACGATACAAAATTGATCGAGACCCGTAAGATGAAAGAGAAGGATGCCCTTGAGGCTTTGAAAGAGAAGAAGATAGCCGGGATCTTTTATGCAGGGGAGAACCCGTCGTTGAGTGTGGGCGGTGTGGGATTTAAGGAGAGTATTCTGCAGTCTCTTCTGGAAAGCTACGAGGATGCAAAGAAGACGATGGAAACGATCGCGGCAGAGCATCCACAGGGGCTTATGGCGGCTGCTAAGCAGATGGAAAGTTATCAGGAGCTGGTGAAGCAGGTTTCTCTCGGAGGAAAGACGACGAACGGCAATGCCTCCTTTTTCTACGCGCTGATCGCAATGGCCTGCATGTACGGCTGTTTTATCGGATTTGGCTCCGCTATGGCGCTGCAGGCGAACCTGACGGCCCTGGCGGCAAGAAGATGTGTGACACCGACTCATAAGATGAAACTGATCCTTTCGGAAATGCTGACGGCATTTGGGCTTCATTTTATGAATGTGGTGATCCTGATCTTATATCTGCGTTACGGCCTTCACATGGAGTTCACCGGGCAGATGCCGCAGATGCTGCTTGTGTCCTTTGTGGGCTGCATGATCGGGGTATCCATGGGTCTTTTTATCAGCAGTCTGGGAAGGATGGGGGAAGGAATCAAGACTGCCATTCTTCTGGGAGTCTCTATGATCTGCAGTTTCCTGGCGGGCCTGATGAATGGAAATATGAAAGATATCGTGGAGCGAAACTTACCGATCATCAACCGGATCAATCCGGCGGCACTGATTTCGGACGCATTTTACTGTATCAATGTCTATGATGATCCGGCACGGTATACGCGGAATCTGGTAACACTGGTCATCTTTTCGGTGATATTGACGGCAGGCTCATTTTTGGTAGTCAGGAGGGAACGTTATGACAGTATTTAAAGGCTATCTTAAGATCATAAAACAAAACAGACCCATCATCCTCTTATATATGGTCATCTTTTTTCTCATTACGCTGATGATCCAGGCAGCTACAAAGCAGAGCTTAAGCGGCGCTTATCAGGCGGAGAGCGTGAAGATCGGGTTTGTGGATGAGGATGGCGGCAGCCTGGCACAGGGACTTAAGGAGTATCTGGGAAAGTACCATCAGGTGATTCCTATGGAGAATCACAAAGAAGAGCTGCAGGAAAATCTGTTTTATGGGAATATACAGTATATTGTGAAGATTCCTGCCGGATTTGAAGAAAAATGTCTCAGGCAGGATGAAAAGCTGTCGGTGACCAAGATCCCGGGGTCCTATACAAGCTTTTATGTTGACCAGCAGATCAACAGCTTTCTAAACAGCGCGAAAACCTATGATGCTGCAGGTTATACGCTTGAAGAGACAGTGAAAGCCGTCAATCAAAAGCAGGAAGTCAAAGTCACCATGCTGGATGAAAGCGGCAATGCGGGAGTTTTTCCCGGATACAGCTCTTACTACCGCTTTATCCCGTATATGATGATCAATATTTTATGTTATGTGTTGGGAAATATCCTGTCTGCGTTCCATAAGGAGGATATCCGCAAAAGAATGCAGGCAAGCGCTGTTTCAGTACAGCGGCAGAATCTGGAAGCCCTGCTGGCAGCATTTTTGTTCGGCGTTGTCCTCTGGGGGATCAGTGTTGCAGGCTCGTTCCTGCTGTACGGGAAAGAATTCATGAATAGTGAAGGAATCCTGTATTATATCCTGAATGCCTTTATTATGCTGATCGTAGCGCTGGCAATGTCCTATCTGGTGGGGATGCTGACGAGTAATATCAATGCGTTAAACGGAGTTGTCAATACCCTTTCTCTTGGAATGGGATTTCTGTGCGGCGTATTCGTTCCTATGGAAATGCTGGGAAAGGGCGTTAAGACGGTGGCCCAGTTCTTTCCGGTGTACTGGTACGAGAAGATCAACGATCTGCTGGCCGGGTTTGGAACGGTCACCGGAAGTATCCGGACGGAGATCTTCCAGGCGTATGCCATTCAGCTGGTGTTTGCGGCGGCGATCCTGTGTGTGGCAATGGTCGTGGGAAAGAGAAGGCAGCTGGGAAATTAACCGGAATTTAGAAAATTTTGTCCTGTACCTTTTGGTAAATTTATGGTAAACTTCTTGTAGAAAAGATGTTCTCTGTCATATGCGGAGGACATCTTTTCTAGTGCGTATCTGAATGCAGAATAAGGAAAGGTTATGGATAGGAAATGTTTGGAAAAAACAGGGTACATAAAACGAATGAATTAGACATCAACTGGGGAAAATTTTATAAAAGTGTATTTGCTTTAGTGATCCCCATGGCGCTGCAGAACCTGATCAATGTGGGAGTGACTGCGGCGGATGTTATTATGCTGGGAAAGGTGGGGGAGACGGCGCTCTCCGGTGCATCCCTTGCAGGGCAGGTCCAGTATATCATGGTTCTCTTTTTATTCGGGCTGACCTCCGGTGCGACGGTGCTGACGGCCCAGTATTGGGGAAAAGGAGACAAAAAGGCGATCGAGAAGATCCTGGCGCTGGGAATGAAAGCGGCGATTGCTGTCACAGCTGTATTTACGATTGCGGCACTGGTGATTCCAGGGGTGCTGATGAAAATTTTTACGAATGACCCGGCTGTCATTGCGCAGGGAATCCTGTATCTTCGAATCGTAGCATTTTCTTATGTGCTGATGGGAATTACACAGGTATATTTGTACGTGATGCGGAGCGTGGAACGGGTGGTCGTGGCAACGGTGGTGTATCTGGTGTCTCTGATCGTCAATGTGATCTTAAACGCCATCTTTATTTTCGGCCTCCTGGGATGCCCGGCTATGGGAATACAGGGCGCGGCACTGGGAACTCTCGCTGCCAGGTTCGTGGAATTGATCCTGGTCTTTGGATATGCAAGGCTGTTTAATAAAGATATTAAGTTCAGGATCGGATATTTCCTGAGATCGGATAAGCCGCTTATGCAGGATTTTCTGCGTTATGCACTGCCGGTTGTGATGAATGAGGTCATGTGGGGGCTTGGGACGGCAGCAAATACGGCGATCCTGGGACATATGGGAAGTGCGGCTGTAGCTGCAAACTCCGTGGCACAGGTGGCAAGACAGCTGGCAACCGTGGTCGCCTTTGGACTGTCCAGCGCTACCGCGATCTATCTGGGAAAGACCATCGGGGAAAAGAAATTCGAACATGCAAAGGCATATGCCCGTCATTTTTTCATCCTCAGTGTTGTGATGGGGGCCATCGGCGGTGTGCTGATCCTGATCGCATCTCCGATCGCAACATCATTTTTGTCACTGACGGATGCGGCAAAGGAATATCTGCGTTTTATGTTCTTTGTAATGTCTTATTTTGTAGTTGCACAGGCGTATAACACGACCATGATCGTAGGCGTGTTCCGTTCCGGCGGTGATACCCGTTTTGGTCTCATACTGGATGTTTCAACCATGTGGGGCGGATCCATCCTCTGCGGGTGGATCGCGGCGTTTGTATTCAAATGCAGCGTCCCGGTTGTCTATATGATCCTCATGTGCGATGAATTACTGAAAGTACCGGTCAGCGCAATCCGGTATCGAAGCTATAAGTGGATCAAAGATATTACGCGTGAAATGGAGTAAAGCAGGATAATCGTTGCTTTTATCCGCCAGGACAGGTTATAATTGAGGAAATGAGTAAAAGGAAGGTGAATCTATGCCAAAAACAGTAAGCATTGGTCTTCAGGATTTTGGGAAAATACGTGAGCTGGATACCTTTTATATTGATAAAACGAGATTCATTGAAGAATGGTGGAGCGCAAAGGATGATGTGACTTTGATTACGCGTCCAAGAAGATTCGGAAAAACACTGAATATGAGCATGGTAGAACATTTTTTTTCTACAGAATATGCGGGCAGTAGGCTGTTCGAGGGACTTTATATTTGGGGAAAAGAAGAGTATCAAAGGCTTCAGGGATCATATCCGGTGATTGCGCTCAGCTTTTCTGATATAAAAGAGAATAATTATCAGCAGGTGCGCAATAAAATATGTGAAAACATCGTGGATCTATATAATCATTTTGACTTTCTGTCAGAAGGAACTTTGCTGAATGACCGCGAAAAGGAGTATTTTAACAGAGTATCAGCGGATATGGAGGATTCAGAAGCATCCATCGCACTGCGGCGGTTATCAGGATACTTGTATAAATATTATCATCAAAAGATCATTATCCTGCTGGATGAATATGATACTCCGATGCTGGAAGCGTATACCGGTGGTTACTGGGATGAACTGGTCACCTTTATCAGGAGCCTTTTAAACGCAGCATTTAAGAGCAATCCATATCTGGAACGCGCGATTATGACCGGAATTACCAGGATCAGCAAAGAATCTATTTTTTCTGATCTGAATAATCTGAAAGTTGTGACAACGACATCGAAGGAATACGCGGAATGTTTTGGATTCACGGAGGAGGAAGTATTTGCAGCTTTAGATGAATACCAGTTATCCGAACAGAAACAGGATGTTAAAGAATGGTATGATGGTTTTACGTTCGGGGAGACTACGGATATTTATAATCCATGGTCCATCATCAATTTTCTGGACACCGGGAGTCTTAAGACATATTGGGCAAATACCAGTTCAAATACACTGGCGAACTCTTTGATCAGAGGGGGAAGTAAGGACATTAAGATCGCCTTTGAGAAGCTGCTTCAGGGAGAAGCAATCAAGACGCAGATTGATGAGCAGATTATTTACGAGCAGCTACAAGAGCGTGAAAGTGCCATATGGAGTCTTTTTTTAGCCGGCGGATATCTGAAAGTGGAGAGCGTGGAGTTGATCAGGCAGACAGGCCGCACATATTATTACCTGTCATTAGTCAATCAGGAAGTCCGGATTATGTTTGAGAATATGATACGTGGGTGGTTTGCTGATTATGACAGCAGTTATAATGATTTTGTGAAGGCACTATTGGAAAATGATGTTAAGGCCATGAATGTATATATGAACCGCGTTGCATTGACTACGTTCAGCTTTTTTGATACTGGCAGGAAGACATTTGGAGACCATGAGCCTGAAAGATTTTATCATGGATTTATCCTGGGTCTGATCGTGGAACTGGAGGAACGTTATACGATTACATCCAACAGGGAGAGCGGTTTTGGACGGTATGATGTGATTCTGGAACCCAGATATGCAGAAGACGATGCTGTTATTTTGGAGTTTAAAGTTCAGGATCCTGATGAAGAAAAATCCTTGACCGATACGGTAGAAAAAGCGTTAAAGCAGATCAACGAGAAAAAGTATGAGACCGTTCTCATATCGAAGGGGATCACGACAGACAGAATCAGAAAGTATGGATTTGCGTTTCAGGGGAAAAAGGTTTTGATCGGGGATGAAAAATATTGTCGGATGCTGAACGCTAAAGATGAGGCAGGCAATTAGAAGAGAACGCTTGACAGATGAAATCCCAAGCGAAGTCTTTAATGAAACAAAAAATTGTGGTATAATGCTAAAGGATCGTGCCATCCGGGCAGTCCAATTTGTGAATTTAACTATTTATAGAAAGAGAAGGTAGATCGATATGGCAGAAGAATGCAGCAATGGATGCAGCGAAGAATCCTGTGCAGGATGTGCGCATGCAGGTACATGTGAGAGTAAAAAAGAGGACTTTCGGGTTCCGGGCAATAAGTACTCTCAGGTTAAGAAGGTGATCGGCGTTATCAGCGGAAAGGGCGGCGTTGGCAAGTCTCTTGTGACAGGTTCACTCGCCAGAATGATGCGTGAGAAGGGATATACAGTCGGAATCCTGGATGCAGATATCACAGGTCCGTCCATCCCTAAGATGTATGGGATCCATGAGACGGCACAGGGAACTGAGGAAGGGATATTCCCTTGTATTGCAAAGGATGAGACCAGGATCATGTCTGTCAACCTCTTATTGGAGGATGAAGACACTCCGGTTATCTGGAGAGGTCCGGTCATCTCAGGGGTTGTAACACAGTTCTGGACAGATGTTATGTGGGGAGATATTGATTATCTGTTCGTGGACATGCCTCCGGGAACTGGCGATGTGCCGCTCACGGTATTCCAGTCACTTCCGGTAGACGGTGTTGTCATCGTGACATCTCCCCAGGATCTGGTACAGATGATCGTGAAGAAAGCCTACAATATGGCAAAGCAGATGAATATTCCGGTACTTGGTATCGTAGAGAACTACAGCTATGTGAAATGTCCTGACTGCGGTAAGGAGATCAAGGTATTTGGTGAGAGCCACATTGATGAGATCGCGGCAGAGATTGGCGTTCCGGTGCTTGGAAAGATGCCGATCGACACGAAGATCGCAGAAGCAGTAGAGGCTGAGAAGTTCTATGAGACCAAGAATCCTTACTTGCAGGATATTGAATTGTAGTAAATGAAAGAAAACCGTTGCAGAGGTTTTTGCGGCGGTTTTTCTATCATTTGTGGCATTCATCCAGATATGTGATCTCACGGCCGGAGAGATAGTGCTTGTGCGTGTAGTATAGCAGGGAAACCAGCCATATTGCTGGATTTTCTCTTGAAGGTGCAAAAGAAAAAGTATCGGCCATACAGAGAATATTTGTGAATAATTCTTTTACACGTCCTGAGAAAACACAAGGTTCTATATAAATATTAGCGGATATGTATCCAAAATATTCTGTGACATCAGCATCTAGTTCGTATTCTGTAGAAAAAGTAATGATCTTATCGATATTCTGATGAAACATTTAAAATAGGGAAATTCATATAAGAAAATTAATTTATGTAAATTAGTATATAAAAAAGACTGATAAACAGCGGCTTTTTAGTTTAGCCAATGCTTATCAGTCTTTGCTCGTTAATTGTTGATCGAACGCTTTACAGCTTAATGTTCTTAAAGAGATCTCCCAGGTTCGTTCCGATATTCTCACTCTTCGGAATCTCTACCTTTTCTTCCACTTCCTCCTGAACTTCTTCCAGAGCTTTCATGCTCAGGCTGATCTTCCCGTCTTTGATACCGATCACTTTAACTTTCACAGTATCCCCAACCTTGAGGACATCACCAGGAGTCTTGATTCTCTTCTGGGAAATCTGGGAAATATGAACCAATCCGGACAGTCCATTGTCTAACTTCACGAATGCACCATAGTTCTGGAGAGTCTCAACAGTACCTTCCATAACAGTGCCTGTCTTGATGCTTGCGATCTGCTCGGCACGTGCCTTCTGCTCTTTTTCTTTTAAGATCTCACGGGCAGATAACACAAGGCGGTTGTTAGCCTGATCCACATCAATGACGCGTACCTCAATGTCCTGTAATAAATAAGTCTCCAAATCCTCAATATATGAAAGAGAAAGCTTGGATGCAGGGATGAATCCACGTAAGCCCTCTACCATAGCGATGGCTCCTCCGTTCACGATCCCTTCTACTTTAACAGGCAGGATGGTCTTCTTTTCCATGTAGTCAAGAACCCTGTTCCATGGATTGGCATCATCAAAATGATCCTCATAATCGGCCATTGTCTCAACAGGTTCTTCGTTTGTCTGTAATTCTTCTGTTTTCATTTCTTCACTCATCGTAGCACCTCAACTTATCTTATTAATTCGTGTGTAACCACACCGCAGCCACATGGAAACTCTGGAAATGAACTATGCGGACTGCAAAACGGTATAAATTCAGTATAACATATGTGTCTCCAAAAACCTACTAAAAATTTGATTATCCGTCAAAAATACAGCATCTTAAAAGCCGGACAAATAAGAAAAACATAACTGCTTTATCCGTAATATAGTGATTTTAAAACTGTTTTATAGTATAATTATTTCAGCTGAATCAGGGCTTCATCTGCACAGAAGGAAGCACAAAAATCATGCCGCCGTAAAGAAGATCCTGAAATTCTGGTTGACGGATGAACGAAAAGATGGCAAGCTACTAAGTAAATGAATGGAAAATGATAAAGGATGATATGAGATGGATAATGGAGTGAATAAAAGAAAAATTTATGTGGTAGGGCACAAGAACCCGGATACGGATTCTATCTGCTCAGCGATCGCTTATGCAAGGCTGAAAAGTAAACTGACAGGGGAGGAGTACACCCCGCGAAGGGCCGGACAGCTCAATGAGGAGACGCAGTATGTCCTGGAACGTTTTGGAGTAAAAGTACCAGCACTTCTCTCGGATCTGCGTGTTCAGGTGAAGGATGTGGATCTAAGAAAAATAGAAGGGTTAAACGGAAGCGTTTCTATCAAGACAGCCTGGGCCCGTATGAAGGAGCTGAACATCAAGACTCTGCCGGTCACAAGGGAAGGCCGGCTGGAGGGGCTGATCACGATCGGTGATATTGCGACCTCCTACATGGATGTGTATGACAGTACGATCCTTTCCACAGCCAGGACTCAGTACCGCAACATTGCAACGACCATAGGCGGAAGAGTTGTGATCGGGAATGACCACAGCTATCTGTTGAAGGGAAAGGTCGGGGTGGCTGCATCCAGCCGGGATCTTCTGGCAGATTTTATAGAGAAGGACGACCTTGTCATTTTAGGTAATCGAAAGGAAGCACAGCAGTGCGCGATCGATCTGAATGTGGCGTGTATGGTCATCTGCCAGGGGGCTGAGATATCCGACGATATTATTCAGCAGGCAAGGGAGAAGGAGATCGTGATCATCAGTACTCCTCATGATACCTTTACTGTTGCCAGACAGATCAATCAGAGTATACCGGTCAGACATTTTATGACAAAAGAAGGATTGATCACATTTAAGATGCGTGACTATGTGGATGATGTTAAAGATGTTATGGCACATAAGCGTTTCCGTGATTTCCCGATCGTGGATAATAAGGGAAACTTCTTAGGCTTTATTTCCAGGCGCAGACTGCTCAACAGCAGGAAAAAACAGGTGATCCTGGTAGACCATAATGAGAAGAACCAGGCGGTCGACGGGATCGAGGAGGCAGATGTGCTGGAGATCATCGATCATCATAGATTAAGCAGTATTGAGACCATGGGTCCTGTATTTTTCAGAAATCAGCCGGTGGGATGTACCGCAACGATCATTTACCAGATGTATCAGGAAGAATGCGTGGAGGTAGAACCTGAGACTGCGGCACTTCTGTGCTCCGCGATCATCTCCGATACGCTGATGTTCCGTTCCCCGACCTGCACCGCTCTGGATGAGCTGTCAGCAAGGAAGCTGGCAGAGATCGCGGATATAAATATAGAGGAGCTGGCACTGGAGATGTTCAATGCGGGAAGCAACTTAAAGGGCAAGAGTGCAGAGGAGATCATATTCCTTGATTTTAAACAGTTTACAGTGAATGAGACAGTGATCGGTGTAGGGCAGGTTAATGCCATGAGTGCAGATGAACTCAAAGAAATCAAGGCAGCTGTACTGCCGCACATGGAGAAGGCAAGAAAGTCACACAGGCTGGATATGATTTTCTTCATGCTGACCAATATCGTGACAGAATCCTCCGAACTTCTCTGCTGCGGACTGGATGCACGCTCAAAGGTGATCTCCGCATACGATCTGCGTGAAGATACAGAAGACCTTCTGTTAAAGGGCGTTGTATCCAGAAAGAAACAGCTTGTTCCGACACTGGTCGGAGCACTGCAGCAGTAAGACAGCAGATTTACAGGCAGGCCTGCGGTCACGCAGTAAAGCGGTGGGGCTGCGGTAAAACATAAAATTGTAGAACATAAAGATTAGAAATAGAATTTGGAATAGAAAAGAGAAGAAGTATGAGCAGACAAACATGGAAACCAGGCAATATGCTGTATCCTCTCCCGGCGGTCATGGTAAGCGTGGGAGATAAGTCCGGCAGGACAAACATCCTGACGATCGCATGGACCGGAACGATATGTACCAATCCGGCAATGGTCTATATTTCCGTACGCCCGGAGCGTTATTCCTACGATATCATTCGGGAATCCGGTGAGTTCGTGATCAACCTGACCACTGAGAAGCTGGCAAGAGCCACGGATTACTGCGGTGTCCGTTCCGGCAGAGATGTGGATAAATGGAAGGAGGCAAAGCTGACTCCCAAAAAGGCAGAGACATTAGAATATGCGCCGGTCATAGACGAATGTCCGGTCAGCATCGAATGTAAGGTGACTGAAATAAAAGAACTCGGAAGCCACCACATGTTTCTTGCAAAGGTAACTGCAGTCCAGGTCGATGACGCATATATGAATGAGCAGAACAAGTTCGAACTGAACAAAACCGGACTGCTCGCCTATTCACATGGAGAATATCTTGGATTGGGCAAAAAGATTGGAACCTTCGGATACAGCGTCAGAAAGAAAAAAAGAAAGACAGGCGGAAGTAAAAAGAAAAAAGCATGATGAAAAGATAGTATCTGTACCGTCCACCCTCTTAGGCCTTTGCCTGTTTCTATATCTTCAAAAAGGAATACCAGGAAAGCAAACAGATTTAACAAATATGAAAAACTAACCGGAGTCTGCCGATGGAATTTCTAAGATCAAATTCCATCGGCAGACTCCGGCTGCTTTTTGGTTAGTACTGCTTAATTTTGTTTCACTAGAGGGATGCAATAAACCGTCTGAATCCTTCCAATCCCTTTTCATCGCATTTATATACGCCTGCATCTTCAAGTACCTGGCAGAATACCTTTCCGATTTCAAGCTTTAGGATATCCTCCACATTATCTGCATTCAGCTCCGGGTGCTGTGGCAGGAAGTCATCTACCCAGTCAGCGTGCTTCTTTAAAACTTCACTGCTTCTGATGTCTTTCTTTTCCAGTATGTAAGTTTTCAGAAGTTCCATCTCGTCTTTTAACCGTGAGGGCAGTACGGCGAGTCCCATGACCTCGATCAGACCGATATTTTCCTTCTTGATATGGTGCAGTTTAGCATGAGGATGGTATACGCCCAGAGGATGCTCCTCTGTTGTGATATTGTTGCGGAGGGTCAGGTCCAGTTCATAAAGGTCCTCATGCATTCTGGCGATCGGTGTGATCGTATTGTGAGGCTGCCCGTCAGTCTCGGCATAGATGAATGCTTCCTCATCAGTATATCCTCTCCATGCTGTCAGGATATGGCCGGCAAGCTCGATGATCCTGCTTTCATCTTTCCCCTGGAGACGGATCACGGAGAGCGGCCATTTTACGATCCCGGCTGTCACATCCTCAAATCCTTTTACGGTAAATGTCTCTGTCATGGGTGCTTTCGCCATGGCAAAGGTGTAATTTCCTCCCTGGAAATGGTCGTGGCTCAAGATAGAACCGCCGACGATCGGCAGGTCAGCATTGGAGCCAAGGAAGTAGTGCGGAAATAGTTTAATAAAATCAAACAGCTTCCGGAAGGTGTTTTTTTCGATCTTCATCGGCACATGCTCACCGTTTAAGACGATACAGTGCTCGTTATAGTAAACATAAGGAGAATACTGGAATCCCCAGGCACTGTCATTGACCGTAATCGGCATGATCCTGTGATTCTCCCTGGCCGGATGGTTCGTGCGTCCGGCATAGCCCTCATTCTCTACACAGAGCAGACACTTTGGATAAGAGGATGCTTTTGCATTCCTTGCCGCCGCGATTGCTTTCGGGTCTTTTTCCGGTTTGGACAGATTGATCGTGATATCCAGTGTGCCATAATCCGTATCCACGGTCCACTTCATATCCCTGCAGACACGGTATCTGCGGATATAATCGCTGTCCTGGCTCAGCTTGTAGTAATAATCTGTGGCATCCTTTGGGGATGCTTCATAACGTTTCCAGAATTCAGCCTGTACCTGGGAGGGGCGCGGCATGAGACAGTTCATGATCTTGGTATCAAACAGATCCCTGTATACGATACTGTCTTCAATGATCCCGCGTTCACAGGCTTCGTCCAGAAGTTCTTTTAAGATTTCTTCCAGATTAAGCTGAGAAAGGTCACAATTCACATCTGAGTATTCATCCTCGTGGAAAAGCTCCAGCAGAAGATTAGTCGTATAGATGCGTTCACATTCAGGAGTCAGACCAGTGTCGATCCCATATTGAACCAGTTTTTTTATCGCTTCATTTAACATGATCTATGCCTCCTCTTTCTTGAATCCATGAGGATGGGTGCTGTGCCATTTCCATGCGGAAGTAATGATCTCCTCCAAATCGGCATGCTGCGGGTTCCAGCCAAGGATCTGTTTTGCCTTGTCACTGGATGCGATCAGCCGGGCAGGATCTCCGGCGCGTCTTGGAGTTACCCGTTCTGCGATGTCGAGCCCGGTTGCCTTTTTTGCTGTCTCAATGACTTCTTTTACAGTAAAGCCGACTCCGTTGCCCAGGTTAAAGGTGTTGCTTTCTCCGCCGTCCAGCAGATATTTGACAGCCAGGATATGTGCCTGTGCCAGATCAGTCACATGGATATAGTCGCGGATACATGTGCCGTCCTTTGTATCATAATCATCGCCGAAGATACTGATAAATTCACGCTGTCCTAATGGTACCTGCAGGATCAGCGGGATCAGATGTGTCTCCGGGCTGTGTGCCTCTCCGATGCAGCCGCTCTCATGCGCACCACAGGCATTGAAGTAGCGCAGTGCCACATATTTCAGGCCATGGGCAACATCTGTCCATTTCATCATCTTTTCCATGGCAAGCTTGGTTTCACCGTATGTGTTAGTTGGACAGGTCCTGTCATCCTCCAAAATCGGGATATTCTCTGGCTCCCCATAAGTTGCAGCGGTGGAAGAGAAGACGATCTTCTTCACATCATGTGCGATCATAGATTCCAGAAGTACCTTCGTGCCGCAGACATTATTGTCATAATATTTCAGAGGATCGACCATGCTCTCTCCGACGAGGGAGTTGGCAGCAAAATGGATGACTGCATGGATCTCTTCGTTTTCAAAGACAGAATCAACGAATCCCCGGTTACGGATATCGCCTTTGTAAAAACGAGCCTTTGGATGTACTGCTTCGATGTGTCCTGTCTCCAGATTGTCGACAACAACGACATCTGCTCCTTTATCAATGAGTTCATAAACTGTGTGTGAGCCGATGTAACCGGCCCCTCCTAATACTAAAATTGCCATTTTGACTGCCTCCTTTTTTGAATCTGTGATCTGGTTACCGATTAATCAAGCTTTCCGGCCCCGCCGCCGATGTCTACGGTATAGAATTCAGCATCATGTCCGACTTTTTCTTTATATGCTTTCCCGATAGTATCGATAAATGCATCTACCGCTTCATTTTTTACAATGCTGACGGTGCATCCGCCGAAACCGCCTCCTGTGATTCTGGAACCGATCACGCCAGGCACCTTCCATGCAAGGTCAACGAGGATGTCGATTTCTTCACAGGATACTTCATAGTCATCCCGAAGGGAGATGTGGGACTGGTTCATCAGCTCTCCGAAGCGTTCAATGTTCCCTTCTTTTAATGCCTTTACCGCCTCGATCGTCCGCTGGTTTTCTGCAACGGCATGTTTTGCGCGTCTGACCTGTACAGGATTTTTGATGACTTCTTTGAACTTCTCAAAGGTATCCATATCTAAATCGCCTAAGGCGTTGATATCCAGCTCTGTCTGGAGAGCAGCCAGTGCATCAGAACATTCCTGGCGGCGTTCATTGTATTTGGAATCTACCAGGCTGTGTTTTACCTTGCTGTTTGTGATGATGATCTTTGCATCTTCCAGAACAACAGGTGCATATTCATAATTTAAGGTCGCAGTATCCAGGAAGATCGCGTGGTCTTTTTTACCCATCGCTACGGCAAACTGATCCATGATACCGCAGTTGCAGCCGTTGAAATTATTTTCCGAATACTGTCCGATCAGGGCCAGGTCTGTCATACTGAACTTTGTGATCCCAAAGAGATCTGTCAGGATCACGCCTGTGAGTACTTCCAGAGAAGCTGAAGAGGAAAGACCGGAACCATTCGGGATATTTCCCCAGATCACCATATCAAAGCCGCTGTCCAGCTTCACTCCTTTTTCAGCAAAAGCCCAGACAACACCTAAGGGATAGTTAGCCCACCCGTAAGTACTCTTGTTAGTGAGATCATCCAGATCAGCCTCCACAACGCCGAAGCTGTTTAAGTTCATGGAATAAAAGTGCATCTTCTTGTCAGAACGTCTCTTTGCCATGCCGTAAGTACCAAGAGTCAGTGCACATGGAAAGACGTGGCCGCCGTTATAGTCTGTGTGTTCTCCGATCAGATTCACGCGCCCGGGTGAAAAGTAGAATCCCGCGCCCTCAGCGCTTCCGAACAGTTCTGTAAATTTTGCGGATAATTTTTCTTTCATATGAAATCCTCACTTTCGTCTTTATTTTAGTAGTTAAAGATTCGTTCTTTATTATGTCTTCATTATAGCGGAAAGGAGAGGGAATGTATATAAAAAATCCGTGCAAAGATATGTAATTATGTTGCATGGGAAGCGATGGGAAGTTATAATGAGAAAAACACGGGAAAGGAGAAACAGAAATTGGAGGGCACCTATAAATATTCATATAAGGTCGGGGAAAGTCTCCTGACTTCCCTGTCTGTCTACAACGTGGGACATCAGAAATGCGGGCCGGGTTACCAGTGGGGGCCTGGAATCAGGAATCACTATTGCATCCATCATATCATTTCAGGTCACGGATATTATAGTGTCAATGGGGAGACTCACAGATTGTCTGCCGGAGATACCTTTATCCTTTACCCTGATACCGAAGTGAAATATTATGCAGACACAGAGAAACCCTGGGAATATGCCTGGGTCGGCTTTATGGGAACAGATGCGTCAACGATCATCCGTTCTACAGATTTTACGAAGGAAAAGCCATTTATCAAAGGCGGAGGGCCTCCCAAACGAGTCCTGAGAAGTCAGCTGGGGAGGATCTATGAAGTAAAAGGCAACAGTCATGAGGCATCGGTAGCCATGACCGGGGCCCTCTATACACTTTTGTCTACCTTGATGCATTACTCCGCGCAGAAGGAGAATGCCAGGGATATCCAGCTTACTTATGTGGAGAAGGCCAAGAATTACATCTCAACCAGTTATTCCTATCCCATAACAGTGGAGGATGTGGCGGCATATGTGGGGATCAGCCGCAGCCATCTGTACCGTTCCTTCCAGGCTTATCAGCAGCAGTCTCCAAAGGAATACTTAAGCAGCTTCCGCATCAAACAAGCCTGCCGTCTGCTCAAAGAGACGGATCTGTCTGTTGCCACGATCGCCTATTCTGTGGGATTTGAGAATAACCTTTACTTTTCAAAAGCATTCAAGAAGCTGATGGGGATGAGCCCTTCAGAATATAAAGGGATGCCAGGATAACATCATATCCAAGGGCATCCCTTTATCTATAGTAATCTTTCTATTCACCAGGCTTGATCGTCAGATCCTCTATCTTTTGGAGGAATCCCTTAGTCAGAAAATGAGTGCCCAGCCAGTATAAAAGTGTATATACGGCCAATACGCCCAGCAGGATCAGGAAGTACTTTCCTGTCTCATTCCCTCTGTAAAGCCTCATGAAAGGCATTGCGGTACTAAAGATCAAAGAGACTAAAGCCGCGCCCAGGAAAGACCATTTAGAATGGACTGCCATCTCACTGCGGAGAAGACTGACACGGTCATGGTCATTCATCCCCACCGCCTCGAGAAGCTGGCTTTTGCGTCTCATCTCCTCGATCTCCAGACTGTACTTCAGGTAGAAGATAAACAGGCTGCTGAGTAATAAGATGCAGGCAGTAATGAAAAAGGCAATTTTCTTGAAAAAAAGATCCCCTTTTGCAGCAGTTATTTCCGTCTGTTTTTCATAACATGGGTAGACAGAGGGCTGCAGGTATGTATCCGCGATATTTTTTTCGGAGAATACCCTCAGGCTGTCTGCAATGCTCTGGTAACTTCCCTTTGCGGCCCGTAATGTGACTAACTGTGTAGGCGTCGGCTCCTCCTTAAGCTGGTCGAAAACAGACTGACAAAGCTTCGCAAAGTATTCGTCAGAGAAGACCACAATATCCTCCTGGTCACCCCGCTGGAACATACCGGTCAGGATCAGCTTTTCCTGGCTTTTCACCGAGTAAGGGGGATAAATATCGTCCCGGGTCTCGATGTCATATCCGGCCCGGACACCCGGGTGCAGTCGGGGGCTGTTATCCAGATCTTCCATCGGGGAGATATACCAGTCCAGCAGACGGGCGCGCTGTGAGGTGTCCTGCTGGAAAACAACATGGATCTCTTTTCCTGTCAGTCCGGGAGAACTCTTGTCATCCGGGGAAATAACTGCTTTCAGCTTCTTATATGTAGTTTCAGAAATTCCAATATGTTGTCCCTGGGGAGAAACGACACCGTCGAATCCCGTGCGTATTTCAGTACGGTAGGAGAAGGGCTCCGCCAGCAGGGTGTTAATTCGGATCATTGGATAGGTTTCCATTTCTACATTATGAGAGGACTTGAGATCCTCGAAAAATGTCTCATCCTCCTCATGTGCCATACATACAAAATCATAAGGATAGAGCTTATCGGCGGCACCAGCAGTCAGGCAGGAGGCCAGCCGGGGCAGATAGACAGCCAGCGCAAATAACTGGATGGTAAATAAAAGGAACAGATACTTGGCATTAGTCTTAAACCGGTACTTCCAGGGCAGAATTGTAAACAGGTGCTTTAAATACCGCTCCTTTTTCTTCATGAAACGCGTAAGGAGCTTTGTGCCTCCGCAGTACATAAGGAGCAGAAATCCAAACAGCATGATAGCAAAACGGGACATCCCTTCCATCCAGGAGCCGTGCAGATAAGCACGGATACCGGATTGGATACAGTAAACTCCATAGATCAGGCCCGGGATCAGTAGATGGGAGGGCAGCGGTTCCTTTTTTACAGCCTTAAATGAAGAGGTCGTGATATCCACATGCTCAAACAGATGATAATTGATGAGTGTAGACAATCCTGTCATAAGAAGGAAGACGACTGTAGTAATCAGTACCAGAGCCCCATATTCTGTGGAAACAGAGTCAGAGATCCCCAGGCTCCTTAGAAAGAAATGCTTCATAACAGGAAGCCCCAGATTTCCAAGGAGCAGCCCGACCGCCAGTGAAACAAGGATACAGGTGAGATACTCGAGGGCAATGATCAGTTCCAGCGTCTTCTTGCGGATACCCAGGCTGATAAAGATCCCGTAGTTTTTCATGCGTGTCTTAATATAGTTAGAGATGATAAGCACCAGGAGCATGATGGACAAAAACAGGACGATCATAAACACTTCCTGGAAAATGTTCATGACTCCCGAATACTTCATCCCATCCTGTCCCGGGTCCAGTGCCAGGATGGCGGACAGTGCCCCGATCATAATATAAAGAAAAGTAACCGCAGCGGAGGCTGCAAATATAAAGAGCAGATAGCCCTTTAGATTACTTTTAAAGTTCGCAAAAATAACCGTATAGAAATCCTTGGAATAATGTCCCGGAAAGCGCATCCGCCGGATCTTATCCAGCCGTGCCTGTTCCTCCCTGCGCTTTAATTCCCGCGCCTGCCGGTTCATCTCGTCCCCCTCCAGGATCAGTCTGGTCCCGATATAATCGGCTACCATGAGTATCATGGAGACAGTCAGAGCCGGACGTACTGTATAGGAGTTAAAAAAGACAGAGATAAGGTAGAGGAATCCAACCCAGTAGGAAATGATGGAGAAGATATCCGCGGCCTTTTTTTTGCATAACAGTAATACGGACCGGATGATCAGTACTGCAGCAAGCAGAAACGGCAGCAAAAGGAAAAGGTAGGCAGGAACGATACTGCTTCCTGTAGCCGCCACCTCCTCGGCAGTCTCGAAAGCGGAAGAGAAGGCCGAGATCCCGCCGTATCGGCGGACCGTAGCATAAAAACCAAGAATCGTATAGGCGGTGCCCTTATAGGTAAACCATTTGGCAAAAATAATCAGAAAGGAAATAATAAGACCTATCACAACCTGAAAAAGTCCTGCCGCCTTTTTGGTATCCCTAAATTGATATGCAAGTCGTTTCATATTCTTTCAAGCCTCCATTTCCGGTCAGAAATCCTGTAAAAATCCTGATGGTTATGCTTCTTATTATACAACCATCCCGGTATAAATCACAAGCTAATCCGGTGAAAATCAGAAACATTAAAATAGATGAAAGACCGGAAATCAAACGGGGAGAAAAGCTGGAATCAAAAGAGGCAGTATCGTGATCTGGCCGACACGATACTGCCTTTGTTTTACATAAAACAGAATGCCGGGGTTGTCCCCGGATTTTTCAATATTTTTTGACGCCTTATGCAGGGCTTTTTACTGCTGGCTGCCTTTGGATGCCACAGGTATCTCCAATGGCTGGATCTTCTGGCGTTTGATCCGTTTAAACAGCAGTGAGGACAGTACCACGGAAACGATCTCTGCGATCGGGATCGCCCACCATACCATATTCAGTCCAAATAACTCGGCAAAAAGATAGGCAGCCGGAAGGATCACAAACAGCTGTCTGGCTACAGAGACGATCAGGCTGTATACCCCGTTTCCAAGCGCCTGGAAAACAGAACCTACGATGATACAGTATCCGGCAAAGATAAAGCTCAGGCTGATGATACGAAGTGCAGGTACTCCGATCTCCAGCATATGTTCGGATGCATCGAAAAGCCGAAGAAGCTGCGCCGGGAAAAACTGGAAGATGCCAAGTCCTATGATCATGATGCCCACCGCGATCAGGACGCTTAGATCGATCGTTTTCATGATCCTTTTCTTATCTCTTGCACCATAGTTATACGCAACGATCGGGATCATACCATTATTCAGCCCGAAGACCGGCATAAAGATAAAACTCTGGAGCTTGAAATATACTCCAAATACTGCAGTGGCAGTGGAAGAGAAGATCATCAGGATCTTGTTCATTCCAAATACCATGACAGAACCGATGGACTGCATAATGATGGAAGGAACACCGACCTTATAAATGTTGGCAATAATGATTTTGTTTGGACGGAATCCTTTCATATTCAGATTCAACTCCGTATTCTTTTTGCAGTTAAAGTATAATGACATCGTTACGGCGACAAGCTGTCCGATCACGGTTGCAAGAGCAGCACCGGCGACCTCCATTTTCGGAAGTCCGAAGAGGCCGAAGATCAGGATCGGATCGAGCACGATGTTGATCACCGCTCCGGTTCCCTGTGTGATCATATTGTAGATCGTCTTTCCCGTGGACTGCATCAGACGCTCGAATGTGATCTGCATGAAGATTCCGATGGATGCAACCGTGATGATCAGCATATACTGAGTACCATAGCGGATGATCAGCGGATCATTTGTCTGTACAGTGAAGAACAGATGGGAGCCGGCCAGCCCTATTATGGCCATCACAATATAACTGAGCATGCCAAGGAAAATACCATTCCTTGCAACAGTGTTGGCCTCCTCGAATTTTTTCTCCCCCAGATTTCTGGATAGCAGCGCATTGATCCCGACGCCGGTTCCTGCTGAAATGGCGATCATCAGGTTTTGCACCGGGAATGCCAGCGAAACAGCAGTCAGTGCCGCCTCATTGATCTGAGCGACAAACACACTGTCTACAACATTATAAAGAGCCTGCACCAGCATTGAAATGACCATTGGCAGGGACATTGTGATTAAAAGCTTCGGAACAGGCATGACGCCCATTTTATTTTCCGTCTGTATTGGTTTTTCCATATAAATTCCTCCTCTGAATGTGACACAGAGGCCATTATAGCACATATTTAAGCCTTATGTAAGAGAAATATGAAAGCATCCATAAATTTTGAGAGAGGAGCATATATATAAAAGAAGTGGAATAAAGGTCGTGGACAGTTTGCGTTTAAAAAGATTGATGCAGGGGATGGGCCTGGTCTATGTTTTGCTCTTAATAGGAATGGTGTATCCGGGATTTCTTACAAAAAATACAGCAGAGGCTGGGGAACAGGAGATATCCAGTCCCAATGCGATTGCATATGTGGCTGAAAATATGGTGGAAAAACCCAAAATCGCGCTTACCTTTGACGATGGGCCTAGTAAGGTCTATACGCCAAAGCTCTTAGATGGATTGAAGGAAAGAGGTGTGAAGGCTACATTTTTCCTGATCGGGCAGAATATAGAGAAGGACAATAATAGGGACATTGTAAAACGGATGTATGAGGAAGGACATCTGATCGGAAATCATACATACCACCATGTTGAGATCACAAAAGTGAGTAACGAGAAGGCTTATGAGGAGATTACCATGACAAATGACCTGATCAAGGAGATCACAGGGAAAGATGTGCAGTTTATGAGACCGCCCTTTGGGCTTTGGCAGAAGGACCTAGAACAGAAGATCCATGTGCTCCCTGTGATGTGGAGTATAGACCCTCTTGACTGGGCCACGGAAAATGTAGATGAAATTGTGAATAAAGTAGTGACGGAAGCAGAAGAAAATGATATCATTCTGTTGCATGACTGTTATGACAGCTCCATAAAGGCTGCTCTAAAGATCGTAGACCAGCTTACTGCCAAGGGGTATGAGTTCGTAACGGTGGACGAATTGATGCTGGATTAGCAGCCAGGAAAAACATGATTTTACAAAGAAGGTACGATTGATATAGGAGAAGATGAAAAAGATGTTAAATGAGTATTCAAGAACAGAATTATTAGTTGGAAAAGAGGGGATAAAACGGCTTGAGGAAGCTTCGGTCATGGTATTTGGCGTGGGCGGCGTCGGGTCCCACTGTATCGAGGCACTTGCCAGGAGCGGTGTGGGAAAATTGATCCTGGTAGATAATGACACCGTCTCACTGACCAATATCAACCGTCAGTCCATCGCCTATCACAGTACGATAGGTCAGTATAAGACGAAGGTGATGGAGGAAAGGATCAGGGATATCAATCCGCAGATCCGGGTTGAGACATTCGAGATGTTTGTCCTGCCGGATAATCTGGAGACACTGTTTGGAGGAAAAATAAAAACGGACGGCTCCATGGAAGAGAATTCATACACTGAAGAATCAGAAGGCGGGATTCCAAGAGGTGAAAAACCAGATTATATCATAGATGCCATTGATACGGTCACTGCAAAGCTGGCTCTGGTGGAGCTGGCACTGAAACTGGATATCCCTATCATCAGCAGTATGGGAACAGGAAATAAGCTGCATCCGGAGCTGTTTGAGATTTCAGATATTTCAAAGACAAGTGTCTGCCCGCTGTGCAAGGTGATGCGCAGGGAGCTGAAAAGCAGGGGGATCACCCATTTAAAGGTGCTGTTTTCTAAGGAAAAACCTATCGATACCTCAGGGAGAGAGACAGGGGAAGACAAGGGACAGAGGCGCAGCATCCCAGGCAGTATTTCTTTCGTGCCTCCGGTCGCAGGACTTTTGATCGCAGGAGAAGTGATCAGGGAGATCGCAGGCGTACAGTAGCCAAAAAATCATTGGGGGAATCAGTCAAAGATAGAAGTGCAAAGTATCAGATCTTGTAGTATAATGATAGAAAATGTACGGTTTATATTGTGAAAGGGGAATCGCAGATAAACAAGGTACAGACTACACTACGAAAGGGGATTCGTGGAGATGAGGGCTGCTGCAATTTCTGTCGGTTATAGTAAGGAAAATGATTGAGATACAGGTCTGGTTTTGAAAAATCTGGGGTTAGGAAAAAGGTAAATATGTCAAGAAGAGGAGAATTTAAAAATGAACTCAAAGAAAAATGCAATCCGTGAGTTTTTTATTATTACGTTTGGAATGATGCTGGTGGCTGCTGCAGTGTATTTCTTCATGGTCCCAAGCAAGATCGTTGTGGGCAGTATTTCCGGTCTGGGCCTGGTTATTTCCCAGCTTACCGGGATCCAGCTTTCCATCATCACATTCATATTGAATGTGGTACTCTTAGTCATTGGATTTATATTTATCGGGAAGGAGTTTGGTGCGAAGACCGTCTATACATCCATGCTTCTGCCGGTATTTTTGTGGATTTATGAGCGGATCATCCCCGTGACCAAGTCTGTAACGGGCAACCCGGTGTATGATCTGATCACGTATATTTTGATCGTAGCACTTGGACAAGCACTTTTATTCCACGTCAACGCTTCCTCAGGCGGGATTGATATTGTAGCGAAGATCATCAATAAGTTTACCCATATGGAGATCGGAAAGGCCGTGACAGCAGCGGGGATGGTGACGGCAGCAACTTCCCTTTTGGTATACGATTTTTCCACATTTGTTGTCAGTATCCTGGGTACTTACGCAAATGGGATCGCCGTAGATTATTTTATCGATGGATTCAATAAGCGGAAAAGAGTTTGTATCCTCTCGGACGATTATCAGGAGATCCAGGAATATATTATGAAGGAATTGAACCGGGGAGTTACGCTCTATGAGGCACACGGAGCGTATGACAATAAAAAGCGCATAGAACTTATCACGATCCTGACCCAGCAGGAGTATAAGATTCTGCTGAACTACCTGCATATGAACCAGAAGCAGGTATTTGTCACAGTTTCCACTGTGAATGAAGTGATCGGACAGTGGAACGGGAAATAAAGGAATCAGAGATTGAATATTAAATTTCTAGAAAGCACGCAAAGAGAGAAATACTCCTGCGTGCTTTTTGCTTTGTTTCGTGAATAAATGGAATAAGATTATTTATGAGACCTGCTTTAATTGTGTTCTTTCTTAGAAGGATATATAACCGATCTGCATAAAAAGTATAAGCAGAAGACGGTAAAACGTAAGCTGGCCAGCGTGAAGGCTTTTTATAATTATCCGGAAGAGGAAGGAATCATTACGGAGCATGCATCCAAGGAATCCTATCCCCCTATTGATTTTCTCCCCATTTTGGACTAAGATGTTTATCAGCCACACCTGTTTATTTCTAAGAAAGGAAACGTATGATACACACTTTTGAATAAGTAAAGTCATTATCATACAGGGTTTGAAAAATTATGGATTTATTTGATTATATGAGAGAGACGAAGCAGGAGAAGGAGTCTCCGCTTGCATCCAGGATGCGTCCGACTACCCTGGACGAGGTCGTAGGGCAGCAGCATATTATCGGAAAGGACAAACTGTTATACCGTGCCATCAAGGCAGATAAGCTTGGTTCCCTGATCTTCTATGGGCCTCCGGGGACTGGCAAGACAACGCTTGCCAAGGTGATCGCCAATACTACAAGCGCGGAGTTTAAGCAGATCAACGCGACCATTGCCGGGAAAAAGGACATGGAGGAGGTTGTAAAAGGGGCGAAAGAGCTTCTCGGGATGTACCAGAAGAAAACAATACTATTCGTCGATGAGATCCACCGTTTTAATAAGGGGCAGCAGGACTACCTTCTTCCTTACGTTGAGGATGGCACGATCACGCTGATCGGTGCGACGACAGAAAATCCGTATTTTGAAGTGAATGGGGCCCTCCTGTCACGTTCCAGTGTGTTTGAACTGAAATCTTTAAGTAAAGAGGACGTGAAGACTCTTTTAAAACGTGCAGTTTATGATGATAAAAAGGGAATGGGGAGTTTTAAGGCGGAGATTGATGAGGATGCTTTGGAATTCCTGGCTGACGTATCCGGCGGTGATGCGAGAAATGCCTTGAATGCTGTAGAACTGGGAATACTGACCACACAGCGAAGTGAAGACGGTAAGATACATATCACCCTGGATGTGGCATCGGAGTGTATCCAGAAGAGGGTAGTGAGGTATGATAAGACCGGAGATAACCATTACGATACGATCTCGGCCTTCATCAAAAGCATGAGGGGGTCTGACCCTGATGCAGCCGTTTACTATCTTGCGAAAATGCTTTACGCAGGGGAGGATGTGAAATTCATTGCAAGGAGGATCATGATCTGTGCTTCCGAAGATGTGGGAAATGCGGACCCGATGGCATTGACTGTGGCCGTTTCCGCAGCGCAGGCAGTGGAGCGGATCGGAATGCCGGAATCCCAGATCATCCTGGCACAGGCGGTGACCTATGTCGCCTCTGCACCGAAAAGTAATTCTGCTACAAATGCGATCTTTGCGGCCATGGAAAGTGTCAAGCATGAAAAGACGACCGTACCGTCACACCTCCAGGATGCGCATTATAAGGGGTCACAGAAATTGGGCCATGGAATCGGCTACAAATATGCACATGATTATCCGAACCACTATGTAGACCAGCAGTATCTGCCGGATGAAATAAAAGACGCCAGGTTCTATGAACCGGGCGTCCTGGGTTATGAAAAAACGATCAAAGAACATTTAGAGAAGCTTCGTCAGGAGTAAAGTATAGATATCCTGACTCTGGCTCGTCCAGTTATTTGCGATGGTTTCGGCCTCGACCTCCGTAGGAACAGTAAGTTTCAGGTCGATCAGGCTGAAACCATTTTCTACGATCTGGCACTGTACCTCATATTCATGGTTCGTGTTCAGATAATAGTCAGATTTGATGGCAACCTCTTCCTTGAGATCATATCTTTTTTCTTTTAAAAATTCATCGATATCCTTTTGTATAGCAGGAGAAATTTTATTCTTAAAAAACTGAATGGTTTCTTCTCCGCCTGTTGTCAGATGATACAAGGTCCTGTTATGTGTGGTCTCAACCCTTAAAAGGCCGGAGTCCACCATCTCTGCCAACGTTTCCTGCAGTTTGAAGTAGGTGGTGTATCCCTTATCCAGTATAAACTCTGAAATCTGAGAAGTCGTCAGCGGAAAATCGACTCTTTCTAACATGTATAAAACAATCAGCTTATATAATGTAAATGTTTCACTCATGATACTCCTTTCCCTGCCAGATATCCTGTTCTTTCAGATAGCGGTGCAGTGTGTTTAGTACAGTCCTTTTCTGGCTGGTCCATAGAGGGGCAACCAGAAGATCGCTTGGTCCGTCCCCTGTCAGCCGGTGAATGGTGATCCGGGGATTCAAGTGTGAGACACATGTTCCTAAAAACCTGATATATTCCATCATATCAGGAACTGGGAATGGCCGTTTCTCATATTCTGCCGCAAGGTCTGTCCCTTTTAAGATATGCAGAAGCTGAAGCTTTATTCCTTGAATATCCATATGATTAAGATAATCCAGGGTTTCAAGCATCTGTTCCTTAGTTTCTCCGGGGAGGAACAGGATCGTATGGACGATCACCGTGATGCCCAGTTTTCGAAGGTCCCTTACTGCCTTTTCAAATACAGGGAGCTCATAGCCTCTGCGGATAAAAGAGGCGGTGTCAGGGTGGATCGTTTGTAATCCAAGTTCTACCCACACAGGCTTAATCGTGTTGATCCTTCCAAGCAGTTCCAAGACATCATCTCCAAGACAGTCAGGCCTGGTGGCGATGGAGAGGATCCTGACTTCTTCATCCTGGACCGCCTCCATGTACAGCCTCTCAAGCCGTCTGACCGGGGCATAAGTATTGGTGAATGCCTGAAAGTACGCGATGTAGGAGTGGACCGGGCGTTTCCCGTTCAATTCCTTTTTCCCGCGGTTTATCTGTTCGGAAACCGGGAGGGATCTGGAACCTGCAAAATCACCGGAACCACTGGCACTGCAGAAAATACAGCCGCCTGTTCCGACTTTCCCATCCCGGTTCGGACAGGTCATTCCGCCGTCTAACGTGATCTTATAAACTTTTTCTCCATAAATCTGTTTCAAATCATAATCGAGTGAGTGGTAACGTTTTTCACCCCAACGGTTCATCTATATCAATTCCTTTACCGCTTTGCTGACTGCCTCGGCAACGCGCGGATCAAATGCCTCTGGAAGGATATTGTCCTCATTGAGGTCCTCATCGGCTACCAGTCCTGCGATCGCTTTGGCAGTTGCTAGTTTCATATCTTCTGTAATCTGAGTGGCTCTTCCTTCTAATGCACCTTTGAAAATGCCGGGGAATGCAACTACGTTGTTAACCTGGTTCGGGAAATCAGAACGTCCTGTTCCAACGACCCTGGCACCAGCCTCTTTTGCAAGGTCCGGCATGATCTCGGGCACCGGGTTTGCCATGGCGAAAAGAATCGCGTCCTGATTCATGGAAGCTACCATTTCTTTCGTAACAATATTCGGAGCAGATACGCCTACGAAAATGTCGGCTCCAACGAGCGCATCTGCCAGAGTTCCTGTCTTTCCTTCCAGGTTGGTGACCTCGGTCATCTGTTTCTGCATCCAGTTCAGGTTTGGGGAGGCTTTGCTGATAATACCGTTGATATCACACATGGTCACATTCGGGAAGCCGTATGTAAGAAGCAGTTTAGTGATGGCGACTCCTGCGGAACCTGCACCGTTTACAACTACTTTACAGTCCTCCATCTTCTTGCCTGTCACTTTTAATGCATTGATGATCCCGGCCAGTACAACAATGGCGGTACCGTGCTGGTCATCATGGAAAACAGGGATGTCCAGGAGTTCCTTTAGACGCGCTTCGATCTCGAAGCAGCGCGGTGCACAGATGTCTTCCAGGTTGATCCCGCCGAAGGCAGGGGCAATGTTGACAACGGTTTTGATGATCTCTTCTGTATCCTGGGTATCCAGGCAGATCGGCACTGCATTGACTCCGCCGAATTCCTTGAACAGGACAGCCTTTCCTTCCATGACCGGCATGGCTGCTCTGGCACCGATGTTGCCAAGTCCCAGGACTGCGCTTCCGTCGGATACGACAGCTATCGTATTTGCTTTGATGGTATATTTATAAGCGGCATCCGGGTCGCCGGCGATCACCTTGCAGGGTTCAGCCACACCTGGAGTATAGGCAATGGCAAGGTCCTCTCTGGAATTCACATGAGATTTGGCCGTGGTCTCGATTTTACCGTTCCATTGTTCATGCATTTGTAATGCTTTTTCACTGTTTGTCATTTTGTTACCTCGCTGTCTATAAATTTTCTTCTTATTACTTATATCTGTTCATTATCATATCACTCTTGGAAAAGCAACGCAAGCGTGAAAGGTGGAGGATTCCAACACTTTTTCAAAAAAAACTTTCCTTTTTACCAGGGATGATGTATAATGGGTTCAGATTTGATATATATCTTATTGGAGACAGGCATACAAAGATGTGTCTGATTTCGGACAAGTCACTTCAGACTAAGGTTCCCGCAGCATTTTTTATAAAATGAATACATGGACAAAGTAACAGTGATCAATCGTTTATAGAAAGGAAAGGTATTTATGACAAGAGAAAAGTATGAATCTCTGCCTCTTGCTACGCTCAAAGACCTGGCAAAGGCAAGAAAAATGAAAGGTGTATCCACCATGAAGAAGAGCGAGCTTATTGATGCTATGCTTGCACAGGACGAAAAAGAAAAGATGGAAGAAGCGAACGCAGAAGCAAAAGAAGAAGTAAAAGAGGAAATGAAGGACAAGAAGGAAGCGACAGATATCGAGCAGCTTGACAGCGGGGAGACTGCTGACGGTATCCTGGAAGTCCTGCCGGATGGATATGGATTCATACGCTGCGAGAACTATCTGCCGGGAGAAAAGGATGTTTATGTTTCTCCGTCCCAGATCCGCAGATTTAACTTAAAAACGGGTGATATCATTACCGGTAATAAAAGGATCAAGACACAGTCTGAGAAGTTCAGTGCTCTTTTGTATGTTTCAACTATAAATGGATTGAAGCCGGCAGAAGCCATGAAACGCAGTAATTTTGAAGATCTGACCCCGATTTTCCCGAACCAGCGCCTGCGTCTGGAAACACCGGGAAGCTCTACGGCTATGAGGATCGTAGACCTGCTTTCCCCGATCGGTAAGGGACAGCGTGGTATGATCGTTTCTCCTCCGAAGGCAGGTAAGACGACCCTGTTGAAGGAGGTCGCACTTTCCGTACAGAAGAGAGAGCCGAATATGCACCTGCTGATCCTTTTAATCGATGAGCGTCCTGAGGAGGTAACAGACATCAGGGAGGCGATCGCAGGACCGAATGTGGAGGTTATCTATTCAACATTCGATGAGCTCCCGGAACACCATAAGAGAGTATCTGAGATGGTGATCGAACGTGCGAAACGTCTGGTGGAGCACGGAAAAGATGTAATGATCCTTTTGGATAGTATCACAAGACTGGCACGTGCATACAACCTGACTGTACCGCCGTCAGGAAGAACTCTGTCCGGTGGTCTTGACCCGGCAGCACTTCATATGCCAAAGCGTTTCTTTGGTGCCGCAAGAAATATGAGAGAGGGCGGAAGCCTGACGATCCTTGCAACAGCGCTGGTTGAGACAGGAAGTAAGATGGACGATGTTGTATACGAGGAGTTTAAAGGTACCGGTAACATGGAGCTTGTCCTGGATAGGAAGCTGCAGGAAAAGAGAGTATTCCCGGCCATCGATATTCCGAAGTCAGGAACAAGAAGAGAAGATCTGCTGCTTTCCAGAGAAGAGCAGGATGCAGTATATATCATCCGCAGGGCACTCAACGGATTGAAAGCAGAGGAAGCTGTGGACAACCTCTTGACGATGTTCTCACAGACCAAAAACAATTCAGAACTGGTACAGACTGTTATCAAAAAGAAATTTATATAGTATCCTCTTAAAATAAGCGGATATTTTAAATGAGTCGAAATATAAAAACCGGGAATCTTTCTAAGCAGATTCCCGGTTTGTAAAAACATTGCCTAATACACTTTCAGTACCTTTAAGAGTAAAAGAAACAGAACCAAAAGGATACTCGGTTTTACGATCTTTGAGCCATTCTTCATGACCATCCCTGCACCCAGGTAGCCGCCTGCCATGTTGCAGAGTGCTGCAGCGATCCCTACAGGGATCAGTACCTGGCCGTTCAGCAGGAAGATCACAAGAGAGGTAATATTTGTAGTGAGGTTGATGACCTTGGCCTGACCGTTGGAGGTCTTGATGCTCAGCTTTGCGAACACGGTAAATGCAATGATCAGGAAGGTTCCGGTCCCCGGACCGTAAAAGCCGTCATACATGCCTATGATCAGGGCTGCGATCGTGGCTGTGAGATAGGTCCTTTTATCCAAGGTGACCGTATCGCTGCCATTGTCATGGAACAGTTTTTTATTTAGTACGAGAAAAGCAGATACCGGCAGGATCCCGATCAGTACATACAGCATGATCTTCTCCGGGACGATCATAGAAATATGCGCTCCGATGGAAGATCCAATGATCGCCGCGATGACAGAAGGGATGGCGAGTTTAAAGTTGACCAATCCGTTTTTGATAAAGCGGAAGGTGGCAAGTGCTGTCCCGCATGTGGAAGACATTTTGTTTGTAGCAACAGCCGTATGAGGCGGCAGTCCCGCGATCAGATAGGCCGGCAGTGAGATGAGTCCGCCGCCCCCGCCGATGGCATCTACCAGTCCTGCGAGGAATAAAAAGGGACAGACTATCATGAATGTAGTAGCAGTGATTTCCATAAAAAAGCTCTCCTTTGTAATAAACTTACGCAGGAAAAGTATATCATAAATACAAACTTCGTGAAAGACTTTAATAAGTGTTCGGGTATATGTCTTACTAAAAATCAGGTTCAGCATAGTTATGTATGAGTATGAAACCATGAAAAAGATTTTTTTCAGGGAGTTTCACAGATTATTCTGAAAAATAACTTGCAAAACTAGAAATCTTATGATACAATAACAAAGCTGTTTAGAGATTATAATAACTATATTTTGAAATAGAGAGGTGAAAATCATGAGAGAAGGAATCCATCCAGAGTACCATCAGGCAACAGTAACCTGCAACTGCGGGAACACATTTGTAACAGGATCTACAAACAAGGAGATCCACGTAGAAATCTGTTCTAAATGCCATCCATTCTACACTGGACAGCAGAAAGCTAACCAGGCTCGTGGACGTGTTGATAAGTTCAATAAGAAATATGGTATTAAATAAGAATGATTTTTTGCAGGCTGAGGTGAATATCTCAGCCTGTTGTTAAATTACATATCATATATCATAAAGGTCAGCAACTTCCGGGGGAAGGAACTGACCCTTTTCAGGTATATTAAGGACAGGAGGGAACATGAAGTCATCTAATATAGGCGGTCAGGCAGTACTGGAAGGCATTATGATGAAGAATAAGGATCAGTATGCCGTTGCAGTGAGAAAGCCTGACAAAGAAATTGCAGTAAGTGTTGAGACATATAAGAGCGTGATCCCGTGGAAAGCGGTAACGAAGATCCCGTTCATCAGAGGCATTTTTAACTTTGTGGATTCCATGGTTCTGGGTATGAAGACGCTGATGTTTTCCGCAAGCTTTTTTGAGGAAGAGGAGGAGACTAAGGCGGTACTTACCGAGGAGGAGATGGAGAAGCGGGAGAAGAAAGAGAAGATGCTCATGAATCTTACCGTAGCCTTTTCCGTAGTGCTGGCGGTAGCTATCTTTATGGTCCTTCCGTACTTTTTGAGTAATATCCTGAGAAAACATATCTCCTCCAGGGGAGCAATCACCATTTTAGAGGGGATCATCCGCGTCGGGATTTTTCTGGCATACATTCTGCTTGTATCAAGGATGGAGGATATCCAGAGGACCTTCATGTATCATGGTGCGGAGCACAAATGTATCAACTGTATAGAACATGGTCTCACTTTAAATGTGGAGAATGTCAGGAAAAGCTCCAAGCAGCATAAACGCTGCGGGACAAGCTTTTTGTTTTTTGTTATGATCGTGAGTATCATCTTCTGC
This sequence comes from Faecalicatena sp., assembly GCF_058819085.1. Classification (NCBI taxonomy): domain Bacteria; kingdom Bacillati; phylum Bacillota; class Clostridia; order Lachnospirales; family Lachnospiraceae; genus Faecalicatena; species Faecalicatena sp. The sequence continues at coordinate 58,106 of NZ_JBZUUL010000006.1, read as the reverse complement.
TTTTTTATTACTACGGATTCCCAGATCATGAGGGTAGTGCTGCGTATTGCGCTTTTCCCGCTGATCGCAGGGGTATCCTATGAGATTATCAAGCTGGCAGGGAACAGCGATAATTTTCTGGTCAATCTTTTGAGCAGACCGGGACTCTGGGTACAGAACCTGACGACAAAAGAACCCGATGACAGCATGATCGAGGTTGCGATCTGTGCAGTTGAGGCGGTATTTGACTGGAAATCATATCAGGCAGAGAATTTCGGCGGTCAGGATGAGGCGGGAAAGCCGTGTGAAAATACTATGCAGATTCCTTCATCTGACAGGCAGACAGGGTCTGCTGCGGAGGTCTAGTGCTATGACGATGCAGGAAGCATATGAGCAGGGGGAAAAACGTCTGACTCTAGCAGGGATCGAAGAGGCACGCCTGGATGCATGGTATCTTTTGGAGCATGTGACCGGAGTCAGCCGGGCGAGGTACTATGTCATGCCGGGAAAAGAGCTGAGTGAAGCCGAGGAGCAGAAGTATCTATATTATATAGAAGAAAGAGCCGGGCGTGTCCCGCTTCAGCATCTGACCGGGGTGCAGGAGTTTATGGGACTTTCGTTCCGGGTGAATGAACACGTATTGATTCCAAGACAGGATACAGAGACCGCTGTGGAAGAGGCGGTCAGGGTGATCAGACAGGAGGCTTCGGACATTCCTGTCTTCCGTATTCTGGATATGTGTACAGGGTCCGGCTGTATTCTTTTAAGTGTTCTGCATTATGGCAGGAAAGAGGGCACAGTCAGATTGGAGGGCATCGGAGCCGATATTTCCGAAGAGGCCCTGCAGGTTGCACGGGAAAATGCGGGAGCACTTCATATAGAAGCTGGTTTTCAGAAAAGCGATCTGTTTGAGAAAATAGACGGCACATATCAGATGATCATTTCCAATCCGCCCTATATCAGGACGGATGTGATTGAAACTCTCCAGGAGGAAGTGAAGCGCCACGATCCCTGGATCGCATTGGACGGGAAAGAAGACGGTCTTTATTTTTACAGGAAGATCACTGTACAGGCAGGACGATATCTTACCCGGGGCGGTACACTGATCTTTGAGATCGGATCTGACCAGGGGGAAGCGGTGAAGACACTGATGCAGGAAGCCGGTTACAGGAATATCATGGTAAAAAAGGATCTCGCAGGTCTTGACCGTGTCGTCATTGGCGTGTATGATAGGTAAGTAAGCGTTGGAAACGCAGGTAGTGAGAAAGGATAGAGAAAGATGTTTGACAGATTAGAAGATTTGCTGATCCGTTACGAAGAAGTGATGGGCGAATTACAGGAGCCGGATGTGGCGAATGACCCGGAGCGTTTTCGGAAACTGATGAAGGAACAAAGTGATTTGGGTCCGATCGTAGAAGCATTTAAAGAATATAAGCAGTGTAAGCAGAATATAGAGGACAGCCTTGTTATGCTGGATGAGGAGTCTGACGAGGAGATGCGCGAGCTGGCAAAGGAAGAGCTCAATGAGTCCAAGGCCCGTGTCGAAGAGTTAGAGCAGGAGCTTAAGATTCTGCTTCTTCCAAAAGACCCGAACGACGACAAGAACGTTATCGTAGAGATCCGTGCAGGTGCAGGCGGAGATGAGGCTGCATTGTTTGCGGCAGAGGTTTACCGCATGTATGTACATTATGCAGAGGGACGCCGCTGGAGGATCGAGATGATCTCCCTCAACGAGAACGGCATCGGCGGTTTCAAGGAGTGTGTCTTCATGATCACAGGACAGGGTGCGTATTCCCGTTTGAAGTACGAAAGCGGTGTACACCGTGTACAGCGTGTGCCTGAGACAGAGAGCGGCGGAAGGATCCATACCTCCACGATCACGGTTGCGATCATGCCGGAGGCGGAGGAAGTGGATGTAGTGATCGATGATAAGGATATCCGTATCGACGTGATGCGTGCGTCAGGTAACGGTGGACAGTGTGTCAATACGACGGACTCCGCGGTACGTCTGACCCACTATCCGACGGGGATCGTCATCTACAGCCAGACAGAGAAGTCCCAGTTGCAGAACAAAGACAAGGCATTCAGGCTGCTGCGTTCCAAGCTGTATGAGCTGGAGCTTGAGAAGCAGCAGGCATCCGAGGCTGAGGCAAGAAGAAGCCAGATCGGAACCGGTGACAGATCCGAGAAGATCAGAACCTACAACTTCCCGCAGGGAAGAGTCACAGACCATCGGATCAAGCTGACACTGCATAAGCTGGATACGATTATGAACGGAGATCTGGATGAGATCATCGACAGTCTGATCGCGGCAGACCAGACAGCGAAGCTGGCGAAGATGAATGAAGAATAAGAGATAGAGGCAACGATCAGGAAAGAGGAAATTGGACGTTTGAAAAAATGACCAGTTTCCTCTTTTAAAAATATGGGAAAAGAAGGACAGGCGGATGGATACACTTTACTACGTCTTAAAACGGCTCTCCGGATTACTAAATGTGGGTATTTTCTGCATGAACAGCCAGGACAGAAGCCTTATGAGTTATCAGGAGAATTTGGACAGCAGTCCAATCTATCACAGTGCGCCTCTAAGAGAGGGACTTCTGGAAGGGGCTCAAAACCAGGAGGAACCTTATATCTATCGGGATGAGTATAAGGTTTATTTTGCCTGTATACGGGCCGAAGACTTATTTTATCTGATCGGTCCGATGAGCCTGGAACTGTTAGAACGCATGGAGCTGCACCAGTTTTACAGGGCCTATGGGATTGAGGCCGCGAATGAGAAGAGATTGAAGCACTTTACATTTTCAGAAATGCTGGACATCGTCGAGACAGTTACGAATCTGGTGACAGGCAGAGAGTATACAGACAAGGAATTGATCTATGCGAACCGGATCGTGACAGATACGAAAGAGCAGGAGGAACGGGAACATGTGATGTTCCGTAAGGAAACGGGGGAGGAAGAGCTGTACCACCACACCTATCAGGAAGAGCGCAAACTCTTAGACAGCGTGAGAGAGGGGCGGGTTGAGGATGCCTTAAGCTACAGCAGGAGTATGGATGCTGACCTTGGAAAACTTTCCAAAAAGGAGCTGAATCACTGGAAAAATGTGGCGGTCGTTGCGATCACGCTCTGTACAAGGGCGGCGATAGACGGCGGGATCTCGCCTTACATTGCCTATCAGATCAGTGATTTCTATATTCAGAAAAGCGACAGCTGTACGGATATTGCCAGGATGATCCGGTATCGTGACCGTGCAGTGGAGGAGCTTACCCGGCAGGTGCGGCAGAAAAAGGGGAGAAGGACATCGAACTATGTGGAACGCTGTAAGGATTATGTGGACAAGAACTACCGGAAGAAAATATATCTTTTCGATATCGCGGAAAACCTTGGCCTGAGTGAGACCTATCTGTCCCGGCTGTTTAAGAAGGAGACTGGTGAAAGGCTGCAGGATTACATTGTCGGTGTCAGACTGGAACATGCGGCCAATCTTTTAAAGTATTCCAGGGAGCCAATATCGGATATTGCAGAATACGTTAATTTCCCGTCCCAGAGTTATATGGGGAAAGTATTTCAGAAAAAGTATAAGATGTCGCCGAAGCAGTACCGGGAGAGCCAAAGCCCATCGGAGTATTTCGATGAAGCATAATAATATTATGGGCTGTATGTTTAAAGTGGATGATATAACCATCAGGACAAAAAATAGCTATCCTCTACGGCAATAGAGGATAGTTGGTAACTATAAATTACTATGATATCCGAAGCGTAATCATCAGACGATGCAAGGTCTTTTGATAACTTCTAAGTAAATTATACCCGGGGGACTTGAATTTTTCAAGTCCCCTTTTTAAAACATTTTACAAACAGCGCGGGTGAACTGCAGCACATTTCTAAAATAAGGACAAAATAAATACAAAAACTGCAAAATAATGATATTCCAATAGTGACATTTCAAGTATCATATAACCACTGAAAGGCAAAATGAAAGATTCACTAAAGGAGGAGTACTATGTTAAACCTGGCTACAAAACATAATGACCCGGAAAAGACTCTGGGCTGGAATGAGAGGATCGGTTACGCATCCGCGGCATTTGGATGGAATATGATCAACGGAATCATCGGAACCTTCCTGACCGTCTACTTTACCAATGTTGCATTTTTGGACGCTGCGATCATTTCTACCATCATCGCAGTTTCCAAGGTGTTCGATGGAATCTCTGACCTGATCGTCGGACGTATGGTTGATAATACGAAGTCTAAAATGGGAAAGGCCCGGCCATGGCTGATGAGGATGTGCATTCCCTTCGCGATCGCGACGCTTCTGTTATTCTTTGTACCACAGAGTTTCCCGGCAGCAGTAAAGTATGTATATGTGTTTATTATGTATAACATCGTAAATACGGTCTGCCTGACCTGCATACAGGTCCCGTATTATTCTATGATCTCACTGTTGACGAGAAATGCGTATGAGAGAGGCTTTTTAGGAAATATCCAGCAGATCTTCCAGACGCTGGGAAATGTATTTATCAACTCTGTGTTTACGATCATGCTGGTAAAATTCTCAAGCAGCACAGAGACGTATTTTACACAGCAGGCATTTACTGTAACGATCGCGATTCTGTGCCTGCTCATGGTGATCGCAAACTTTATTACTGTATTTGCTACAAAAGAGCGTGTAACAGACCAGCCGGCAGGAGAAAGCAGACAGCAGGTGGAAAAGGTCAGCGCCATGACCGCGGTGAAGTCACTGCTCTCTAACAAATACTGGGTTATGATGTTCCTTGCTATGCTTTGCATTTTCTTTGTTATCATATTCTACTCCATCGGCGGGGTCTACTATGCGATCTATGTTCTCGGCGACATGGGACAGGTCAGCTGGATGAACAATGCGATTTCCATCGCGCAGTTCGCCGTGATGTTTGCAACACCGTTCTTCATGAAAAAGTTTGGAAAACGGCCGATCTATGCGGCAGGCATGCTTTGTCTGAGCATTGGATTTTTCGCTTTCGGACTGTTTGAGGACAGCGTACCGCTGATGATCGCATGCAATGCATTAAAGGGAGTCGGACTTGGAATGTCCGGTGGAATGGCCCTGGGAATGGTTGCAGATGCCATCCTGTACGGAGAGTTAAAAACAGGAGTCAATGCAGTCGGCATGGGAAATGCGGGTACTTCTGCTGCGCAGAAGCTGGGCCTTGGGCTTGGTCAGGCAATCTTCGGATGGGTTCTTGCAGGTGCAGGATTCGACGCTTCCCTGGATGCGCAGGGGATCGCACAGCCTGAAAGTGTGATCACAGCGATCAAGTTTATGTATAACTACATACCTATGATCATGTGTGCTGTTATCTTTGTCATGATGCTTTTGTTCTTCCATCTTGATAAGGATTTAAAGAAACTGAAAATAGAAAAAGGAATGGAATAAAACAGGAGGAAATCGGATGAAGGTATCAGAAGTTCGAATCAATGGGATGGATCATCCGCTTGGATATCTGACAGAATGGATCAGCTGTTCCTGGAGGGTGACCGAAACGGCCGCAAAGAGTCAGAAGATGGCAGAGATCACAGTGGCAGCGGATGAAAAGATGCAGGATATCATCTTTGTAAAGAGTGGGGAGGATCTGTGCCAGGCGGGTGAAACCATAGAGCTGGAGCTAAGGCCCTATACCAGATATTATGTGCAGGTAAAAGTGACGACAGACTTAGGGGAGACCGCGGTGAGCACTCCTGTCTGGTTTGAAACGGCGAAACAGGAGGATGAATGGACCGGTACCTGGATCACGACGGACTGCGATGACACCTTTCATCCCACATTTATCAAAGAATTTGCTGCTGAGAAGGAGGTCGTATCCGCACGGCTTTTTATCTCCGGGCTGGGACTCTATACGGCATTTTTAAACGGCAGAAGGATCGGAGAAGAGGTCCTGACTCCCTATTACAGCAATTATCATGATGAGATACAGTATATCACCTATGATATTCTTGACCTGTTAAAGAAAGAGCCCGGGGCAGCCAACAGAATTGAGGTCTCTCTCGGCAACGGCTGGTATAAGGGCCGTTTCGGTCTGGGGGACCGCAGGGAAAACTTTGGAAGCAGATTTCAGATAATCGCGGATATCCGCCTTGTTTATACAGATGGAACGAAAGAAACCATCGGCACCGATGCTTCCTGGAAATATCAGGGATCTGACACCGCATTCAGTGACATTTATGACGGCGAGGTCATTGACCGTCTGCTCTGGGAAGCGAAAGAAAATCCGGAGAAGAACGCTGTTCCCACCAGGGCAGAGGGAAAACTGACGGCCAGATACAGCCTGCCTGTACTGGAGATGGAGACCCTTCCGGTCAAAGCGATCCTCCATACCCCGGCAGGCGAGACTGTGCTGGATTTTGGACAGAATTTCGCAGGTTACGTGGCATTTCATTCCAGAGCGCCAAAGGGGACGAGGATCGTGCTGGATTTCGGAGAGATCCTCCAGCATGGCAGTTTTTACAACGAAAACTATCGGTCCGCAAAGGCACAGTTCACCTACATTTCCGACGGAAGAGAAGAAGTTGTGAAGCCCCAGTTTACTTTTTACGGGTTCCGCTATGTGAGAGTCACCGGATGGGAAGGAGAGCTTAAGGCGGAGGATTTTACCGGGATCGCCGTGTATTCGAAGATGAAGGTGACAGGGTATATCGAAACCGGACATGAGGGTGTGAACCAGCTGTTTTCCAATACTATGTGGGGGCAGAAATCCAACTCCATCGACTTCCCGACAGACTGTCCGCAGAGAGACGAACGGCTGGGCTGGACCGGCGATGTCCAGATCTTCTCCGGGACGGCCAGCTATCATATGGATACGGCCGCATTTTATCATAAATTTCTCCATGATCTGCGAACGGAGCAGAAGAAGCTGGATGGGATCGTGCCGGGAGTCATTCCTGTATTCGAGGCTGAAGCTGCGATATTCAGCAGTATCTGGGGAGATATCGCCACGTTCCTTCCAATGGTGCTGTATGAGCATTACGGGGATAAAAATGCGTTAGAGGCGTATTATCCGATGATGAAGGAGTGGGTCGATAAGATCACAAGGGAGGATCAGAAAAGAGGACAGAGATTTCTCTTTGATTTCGGTGACCAGCTGGGAGACTGGCTGGCACTGGACGGGCGTACGCAGCAGAGCATGAAAGGCGGGACAGATGATTACTATATCGCCTCCTGTTATTATGCAATGTCGGCCAAAAAGACGGCCGATGCGGCAAAGGCGCTTGGGCTGCCGAAGGAGGAAGCGGTCTATCGTAAGCTTCACGAAAAGATACGTCAGGCGGTGATCCGGGAATATTTTTCCGCTGCAGGCAGGCTTTGCATCGATACGCAGACCGGCTATATCGTAGCTTTATACAGCGGCATCTATCCTGACAAAGAGCGGATCCTTGAGGGGCTTAAGGACCGTCTTTATAAAGATTGTTATAAACTCAAAGGCGGCTTTGTGGGGGCACCTGTTATGTGCCGCGTGATGGCGGAAAACGGCCTGGAGGAGGAAGCTTTTTATTTCCTGATGCAGGAGGAATATCCGGGCTGGCTGCACTGTGTGAATCTGGGCGCAACGACCGTATGGGAGAGATGGAATTCAGTCCTGGATAACGGCCTGGTAAGCGGAATCATGATGAACTCCCTGAACCATTATTCCTTCGGCACGGTGATGGAGTATCTCTACCGGAATGTGGCAGGACTAACGGCACTTGAACCAGGATTTAAGCGGGTGAAGATCAATCCGCTCATCCACAGGAAGCTTGGATTTATAAAGATGTCCTATGAATCTGTTTACGGAACTTACCGGGTGGAATGGGAGATCAAAAAGGATGGAAACGTGCATGTGCTGGCGGAGGTGCCTTTTGGCTGTACAGCAGAGATCCATCTGCCATTTTATAAGGGCGGGATAGAAAAGGTGGATGCCGGAATCTATGAATATGACTACCAGCCGGACCGTGATCTGCGCACCTTGTACACGAGAAAAACTCTGTTTAAAGAGATGGTGAAAGATGCAGAGGCAATGGAGATCATCGGCAGGATCTCTCCGGCTCTGAAGCATTTCCTGGAAAGCGGCGAGGAAGAGTTCTTACATGAGAGTCTGTCAACACTCTCAAGGATGGCTTTCCTGGGATTCCCTAAGGAAATGGTGGAAGCACTTGCCGGGGAGCTGACGAATTTAAAGGAGGTGCAGCAACGATGAATTTCTATACAAGCGAAGCGGTAAATGAGCATCTGACCTGCATCCGAAGCAGATCAGGAGAGCTTTTGTATCTGTTAGAAGGAGAAAAGGAGGCACTGCTGATCGACAGCTGTGCGGGAGTCGGTCATTTAAAAGAATATGTATTAAGCCTCACAGACCTTCCTGTTTCCCTGGTGTTGACCCACGGGCATGTGGATCATGCCATGGGGGCACCGGAATTTGAAACAGCCTACTTAAACCGAAAGGATCTGCCCATCTATCAGAGGCAGTGTGTCCTGGAGGAGAGGAAAGGGTACCTCGCAGCAGCCCTGAGAGAAGAGGCGGCAGAGATTGGGGACGGCGAATATGTAAAGACAGACCCGGACAAACACTTTCATCCTTTGACGGATGCAATGACAATAGATGCAGCGCCCTTTCACCTGGACTGTTATGCATTCCCGGGGCACACACCGGGAAGTATGGCTTTTCTGATCCGTGAGATGGGGATTTTGATTCTGGGGGATGCCTGTAACAATTCTACCTTCTTATTTGATCAGGACAGTTCTTCACTGGAAGCATACCGGGAGAGTGTGCTGAAAAATAAAAAGCGTCTGGAGGGAAGGTTCCAGCGGGTGTTTTTATCCCACCATGTGATGGAAACGGACACTGCTATCCTGGACAATATCCTGGAAGTCTGCGATCAGGCTTTAGCCGGAAAAGCGGATGATCTTCCTTTTGAATTCATGGGGATGACGGCTTATATTGCCAAAAAGTGCAATGAGCGGTTCGAGAGGGACGATAAAAAGAGCGGGAACATCATTTATAATAAGAGTAAACTTTATAAGGAAGGATATCGATGAAATATTTGGCGATAGATGTAGGGGGCACATTTACAAAGTATGCAGTCATCACGCAGGAGTGCCGGATCACAGAGAAGGATAAAATACCGACGACGATAGAACCGCTGGAGGATTTTCTTACATCCCTCGTAAAGATCTACGAGAAATATAAGGGAGAGGTGGAGGGAATTGCTCTGAGTATGGCCGGGATCATTGACAGTGAGGCCGGCTTCATGCATACAGGGGGGAATCTGACCTGTATCAAAGACCTGAATATTGTGGACATATTGGAACAGCGGTGCGGTGTGCATGTGACGGTGGAAAATGACGCAAAGTGTGCCGCACTGGCAGAGGTGTGGAAGGGATCCCTTGCAGACTGCAGCGATGCAGTGGTAGTCGTCTGCGGAACCGGGGTCGGCGGAGCAGTGATCCATGACCGAAAGGTGTTAAGAGGGTTCCACAATATGGCAGGCGAGTTCAGCTACATACTGACAGAGACTGCCCTAAAGTATTCCCTGGATCATACACTGGCAGGCAGCACAGGGATCAAAAACCTGCTTCGATTCGTGTCGGAAAGTACCGGGATACCCGCGGATGAGTTAGACGGGGAGAGAGTCTTTGCCATGGCTGAGTCAGGCGATGAAAAGGCTGTCTCGGGGATCCGGAGGTTTGCGCGTCGTCTTGCCGTCCAGATCAATAACTATCAGTTTATGTTTGACCCACAGCGTATCGCCATCGGCGGGGGGATCAGCGCACAGCCCTTATTTTTAAGGCTGATCAGAGAAGAACTGAAGAAGATCAATGAGGTGTATCCGTGGGATCTTCCGATGGCCGATGTGACGGCATGCAGATTCTTTAATGATGCAAATCTGATCGGAGCGGTTTATGCGCATATACAGGCAGTAAAGGAGGAGAAACATGTTTCCGGATAATTTTCTATGGGGCGGGGCAGTGGCCGCCAATCAGTGTGAAGGTGCTTACAACGAAGACGGAAAGGGGCTGTCCATACAGGATGTGATGCCCCATGGGATCAAAGGGCCGAGAACTGCCGGACCGACAGAAGATAATATGAAATTGACCGGCATAGATTTCTATCACCGCTATAAAGAAGATATCAAATTACTGGCGGAGATGGGATTTAAGGTATTTCGAACATCTATAGCCTGGAGCCGGATCTTTCCGAAGGGGGATGAAAAAGAGCCGAATGAAAAGGGGCTTTTGTTCTATGACCGCCTATTCGATGAGTGTCACAAATATGGAATCGAGCCTTTGGTCACGCTGTCCCATTATGAGACCCCCTTGTATCTGGCAGAGCATTATGACGGCTGGATCAATCCGAAGATGATCGGTTTTTATGAGAAGTATGTCACCACGGTATTTCAAAGATATAAGGACAAGGTCAAATACTGGCTGACCTTCAATGAGATCAACTCGATTATGAACTCTCCGTTTATGAGCGGCGGGATCAGCACACCAAAGGAGAAGCTCTCAGAATCCCAGCTCTATCAGGCCATCCATCATGAGATGGTGGCAAGCGCATCGGCAGTTAAAATTGCACACGAGATCAATCCCGATTTTCAGGTGGGATGTATGATCCTGAGTATGCCGGTGTACCCCTTGTCACCCAACCCGGATGATGTGATCAGGGCAATGGAAGAAACCCATCTGCATGAGATGTTTACGGAGATCCATGTGCGCGGAGAATATCCCGGATATATGAAGCGGTATATGAGAGAGCACGGGATTCGGATCAGGTTTGCCCCCGGTGATGAGGAGATTTTGAAGCATACGGTGGATTTTATCTCTTTCAGTTATTATGTCAGTGTCTGTGCGACTGCGGACGAGGAAAAAAATATCCGGGGAGAGGGCAATCTGCTGGGAGGGGTTCCGAATCCGACTCTAAAAGCAAGTGAGTGGGGATGGCAGATCGACCCGAAAGGACTTCGGTACATTTTAAATCAATTCTGGGATAAGTACCGAAAGCCGTTATTTATCGTGGAGAACGGACTTGGCGCGAAAGATCAGCTTGTGGATGATGGCAGCGGCGGGAAGACCGTGATCGATGATTACCGGATCAAATATATGAGAGATCATCTGCTTGAGGTCGCGGAGGCGATCGAAGACGGTGTGGAGGTGATGGGATATACAAGCTGGGGGTGTATCGATCTGGTAAGTGCATCGACAGCAGAACTAAAGAAACGTTATGGAATGATCTATGTGGACCGCAACGATGATGGGAGCGGAACGCTAAACAGATATAAGAAGAAAAGCTTTTACTGGTATCGGGATGTGATCGCGAGCAATGGGAAAAGTCTTTTTGATTAAACGGGGCCTTCATGGGCCCCGCTTTTTCGTTCATTTTCAGACCGGATTTATATAGAAGGAGTACATAGAAGGAATTTACATAAAGAATGTACGGATCATCCATCTCCAATTGTAGAACAGAAATTCCCCCAGAATACTCAGCACCAGATAGGCAGCCGCTTCCTTCTCTGAAACAGCGGCTTCCCGTTTTCCACCTTTAGGATGGAAGATACATACGAAGATGATCCAGGTGACATATCCAAGTACTGCGCCAAGTGTGTTCATGATCAGATCATCAATATCTGTCACACGGTTATTGAATAGCTGGCAGATCTCAATGGCAAAGGAGTACCCGGCCCCTGCACATAACACCTTAATCGGGGAGCGCATCTCCTTCCAGATAAAGGGAAGGAGGAATCCCAGAGGCATAAACATGAAGATGTTCAGGATCTGCGAAAATCCCGTTACATCTGTCAGAGGGATCAGGTTCATCTTATCAAAAGTCAGGATACTGTCATAATGTCCGATATCCCAGATTGTTCCGATTCCGGTCACAGACAACACCATGTATAGATATACAAGGAGGATTACGACCCAGATAAAATGCGGTCCTGTCAGATAATGGCTGCGCTTTTTCAGACGCAGAGCCATGTAAACAAAGCAGGGCAGCATAATACAGAGAAGTGGATAAAGGATCGTGATAATTGTGCTCATATGATTTCCTCCTGTGGGGTATTCTGAATTTGGTTGGTTTGCTTAAAACAGCAGCATTGCTGTGAAGAGCAGATCACATATTGAGATACTTTCATTTTTACAGATTCTTTTTAACATTTACTGGCTATTTTATTAAGAATTGTTTAATTAAGTGAAAATCCAAGGAACTGTGTGCTGGCCTGCCAGCAGTCGGTGAAATGTCAGATGAAGCAAAAATCAGGGGTGAGAGGTTTACAAATATGGTAAAACAGGAGTAATATGGTATTCGTAAAATGTTTTACAGGAGAGGAAAGATAATGAGAGAGAAATTGAAGAAGTTATTTGCCTATTATAAGCCTTACAGGGGGTTGTTTTACAGTGATATGTTTTTTGCCATTTTAGGAGCCGCAGTTACGCTGGTTCTGCCGCTGATCGTCAGATATATTACGAATGAGGTGGTATTTTTTGATGCGGCAGAGGCGAAGCATGCGATCGTTGTACTGGGGGCAGTGATGATCGGACTTGTGCTCCTGGAGGTTTTCTGTAATTTTTATATTGCGTATTTCGGACATATCATGGGAGCGAAGATGGAAGCGGATATGCGCAGTGATATCTTCGGACATTATCAGAAGCTGACATTTGCCTTCTATGATAACCAGAAGGTGGGACATCTTCTGTCCAGGATCACCAGTGACTTGTTCGATATCAGTGAACTTCTGCATCACGGGCCGGAGGATCTGGTGATCTCTATCATCAAGATTATCGGTTCTTTTATCATATTACTTACAGTCAATGTAAAGCTGGCGCTGGTCGCGTTTGCCTTCATCCCTGTGATGGCGGTGTTTGCTTTCTATTATAATGGTAAGATGAAGCGGGCGTTCAGGCGGACCAGAGAGCGGATCGCGGATATCAACGGGCAGATCGAGGACAGCCTTTCCGGGATCCGTGTGGTAAAATCTTTCGCAAATGAAAAAGTAGAAATGAAAAAGTTCAAAGTAGGGAATGATAACTTTGTGGCCGCAAAGAAACAGAATTATAAATATATGGGAATCTATTATTCAGGACTTGGAGCCATGAGTACATTGATCACCGTTGTTGTGCTGCTTTCCGGTGTGGGGATGATGCTCTCTAAGAGTATTGTTGTGACGGACCTGATCACATTCCTTCTGTATATCAATAATTTCACAGAACCTGTGAAAAAGCTGGTGAACTTTACAGAGCAGTTCCAGAACGGATACTCCGGATTTGAGAGATTTCTGGAGGTGCTTTCCATTGCACCGGATATTGCAGATGAACCGGATGCGGTTTCACTGGAACAGGTAAAGGGTGAGATAGAGTTTAAGGATGTTTCCTTCTATTATGAAAACGAGGACGATAAAGTGCTTGAGGATCTGAACCTGAAGGTGGGGGCAGGAGACTATATTGCACTGGTGGGCCCATCCGGTGTAGGGAAGACCACACTGTGCAGCCTGATCCCGAGATTTTACGAAGTCAGCGGAGGCAGTATCTATCTGGACGGCACGGATATCCGTCATATCAAGCTGGATGAGCTGAGAAATCATATTGGAATTGTACAGCAGGATGTTTACCTGTTCGCAGGGACGATCATGGATAATATCCGTTACGGAAGGCCGGAGGCGACGGATGAAGAGGTGATCCGTGCAGCAAAATGTGCGAATGCCCATGAGTTTATTATGAACTTTCAGGACGGGTATATGACAGATATCGGGCAGCGCGGCGTGAAGCTGTCAGGAGGACAGAAACAGCGTTTATCCATTGCACGGGTATTTTTAAAGAATCCGGAGGTCCTGATCTTTGACGAGGCAACCTCAGCGCTGGACAATGAGAGTGAGAAGGTGGTTCAGCAGTCCATGGAAAACCTGGCGAAGAACAGGACTACCTTTGTCATTGCACACAGGCTTTCCACGATCCGCAATGCTCAGCGTATCCTTGTTCTGACAGAAAAAGGGATCGCAGAAGAAGGAAATCATGAAGAACTGATGGAAAAGCAGGGGATCTATGCGGCACTTTACGCTATGCAGTTTAGAAAAAGCGAGTAAAGAGAAAAAACGAGTAGACATTGTCAGGCGGACAGAAATTTGTTATACTGTCAAAGTATATACCCAAAAAGTCATATAGTGATATTTGTGTTATGGGTAGATCCGCAGCATCAGCTGCAAAAGAAAAGACATTGATTAGGAAAAACATTCATCAAAAAACATTCAGAAAGAGAAGGTTAAGAATGGACGAGATTAAATTTAAACGGCCGGAATTAGAGGATAGAGAGATCATAGATTCTTATTTCGCGAAAGCACCCAGCAGAAGCTGTGAGAGAACATTTGCCAATGTATATCTCTGGTCCCGCCATTACCATGTGAAGTATGCAGTGATAGAGGATGCGCTGATCTTCCAGGATGACGAGGTGGATCTTGCATTTGCATATCCTGCAGGGGAAGCACAGTGTGTTAAGAATGCGCTAGAGTTTCTGTCAAGATATAGCCAGGAGCGGGGATATCCGTTAAAACTTTATAATGTGACGAAGGAGAACTTTGCCCAGCTTGAGACCTGGTATCCCGGTGAATTCCAGGTAGAATATGACCGTGATGCGGCGGACTATGTCTATGAGTCTGAGAAGCTTGCGCTGCTGCCTGGAAAGAAGCTGCACAGCAAACGTAACCATATTAACAAGTTTAAAACATTATATCCGGACTGGAGTTATGAGAAACTCTCAGATGAGAATCAGGAGGAGTGTTTCCAGATGGCGCTCAAATGGCGGAACCAGAACGGCTGTGATGATGACCCGGATAAAAATGCAGAGATGTGTGTGACACTCAATTCACTCAGGCTTTACAAAGAATTGGGCCAGACAGGCGGGGTTTTAAGGATCGGCAATGAGATAGCCGCATTTGCCATCGGAGAGCCGATCTGTGAGGATACCTTCGTTGTACACATTGAAAAAGCATTTCCTCATATAGACGGTGCTTACCCGATGATCAACCAGCAGTTTGTATTACACGAATGCAAGGATTATAAGTATGTGAACAGAGAAGAGGATACCGGTGCCGAAGGGCTGAGAAGGGCAAAGATGTCATATCGTCCGGCATTCATGGTTGAGAAGGGAGTCGTTACGAGAGTATAACGGCAGGAAACGTACAAAAAAGAGTGAAAAGAAAAGGAGAGAGGATCATGATTTCAAAGAAAATGGAAAATATGGTTGCAAACAGTTCTGCGATCCGTGCAATGTTTGAAGAGGGAAACCGTCTGGCAGGTATCTACGGTGCCGAAAACGTATATGATTTTAGCCTGGGTAATCCGAACGTTCCGGCACCGGAGAGTGTAAAGGCTGCGATCCGGGAGCTGATCGACGAGGAAGATCCGGTTGTTCTGCACGGCTATACCAACAGCAACGCAGGATACGAGGATGTAAGAACAGCTGTGGCAGAGTCTTTGAATGAAAAATTCGGAACAGATTTTGCGGCGAAGAATATCACGATGACCGTGGGAGCTGCAGGCGGCTTGAATGTTATCCTGAAATCCCTGCTGAACCCAGGCGATGAGGTCATTGCTTTTGCGCCATATTTCGGTGAGTACAGAAGCTATACGAACAATTACGACGGCGTGCTTGTGGAAATCTCACCGGATACGGAGACATTCCAGCCAAAACTTGACGAATTCGAGGCTAAGATCACTGCAAAGACAAAAGCTGTAATCGTAAATACACCGAACAATCCGACCGGAGTGGTATATTCCGAAGAGACTATCAGGAAGATGGCTTCTATTATGGAAGCAAAGCAGAAGGAATTCGGAACAGAGATCTACCTGATCTCTGATGAGCCATACAGGGAACTGGCTTATGACGGAGTGGAGGTTCCTTATCTGACCAAGTATTACGCCAACACGATCGTCGGCTATTCTTACAGTAAATCACTTTCCCTCCCGGGAGAGCGTATCGGATATCTGGTGATCCCGGATGAGGCTGCTGACAGTGAAAATCTGATCGGTGCGGCGAATGTTGCGACAAGAATACTGGGCTTCGTCAATGCCCCCACTCTGCAGCAGAAGGTAGTCAAGAAATGTCTGAATGAGAAGACAGATATTTCCTACTACAACAGAAACCGTGAGACATTGTACAACGGCTTAAAAGAGCTGGGATTCGAGTGTATCAAGCCGGAAGGTGCCTTCTATCTGTTCGTGAAGTCTCCGGTGGCAGATGAAAAAGAATTCTGTGCGGCAGCAAAGAAATATAATATCTTGATCGTGCCGGGCAGCTCCTTCGCGTGTCCGGGGTATGTGCGTCTTGCATACTGTGTATCTTACGAGACGATCGTCAATTCTCTGCCGAAGTTTGCAGAGCTGGCAGCAGAGTATAAGTAAGTGACAGAGCAGGCATAGGTTAAGTACAGTATGAGTCAGAAGAAGTAGGAGTCAAAAGATGGAATTAAACCCGAAGATTTTAGAAAATATCCGAAAAGTAGAACCTTATGTTCCGGGTGAGCAGCCGCAGAATAAGGTCATCAAGCTGAACACGAACGAAAATCCATATCCTCCGGCCCCGGGCGTTGCCGAGGCACTCAAAAGCATGGATGTGGACCGTTTCCGGCTGTACCCGGACCCGGCAGCATCCGGTCTGGTGGATGTACTGGCCAGGTATTATGGGGTAGGAAGTGACCAGGTCTTTGTGGGCGTGGGGTCAGATGATGTGTTGGCTATGTGCTTTTTGACCTTTTTTAACTCAGAAAAACCGATCCTTTTCCCGGATATCACCTATTCCTTTTATAAGGTCTGGGCAGAACTTTACAGGATTCCATATGAGTGCCAGGAGTTAGATGAGAACTTCCGCATCCGCAGGGAAGACTACTATAAGGAAAACGGGGGGATCATTTTCCCGAATCCGAACGCCCCGACAGCGGTATATGAGGAATTGGATTTTGTGGAGGATATCGTCAGATATAATCAGGATGTTATTGTGATCGTGGATGAGGCATACATAGACTTTGCAGGAAGATCTGCACTGGAACTGCTCGGGAAATATAAAAATCTCCTTGTTGTCCAGACATTTTCCAAGGCAAGGTCCATGGCAGGAATGCGGATCGGCTATGCAATAGGTGCACCTGAGCTGATCCAATATCTCAATGATGTGAAGTATTCCTTTAATTCTTATACGATGAACCAGCCGTCACTTATCTATGGGGTGGAGGCTGTGAAGGACAAGGAATATTTTGAAGAGACAATCAGAAAGATCGTTGAGACAAGAGAATGGGCGAAGGGAGAGTTAAGGAAGCTGGGCTTTGAGTTTCCTGATGCAAAGGCTAATTTTATCTTTGCAGCGCATCCTGAGTATGATGCAAAAGAGCTGTTCGAGGCATTGAAAAAAGAGAACATCTATGTCAGATACTGGGGAAGTAAGAGAATCGAACAGTATCTGCGAATTACCATCGGTACGAGAGAAGAGATGGAGACCCTTTTTGCATTTTTAAAAACATACATGAATAAATAGGAGAATATGATATATGAAAGAAGCTTTAATTGACTGGTTTGTTGTGAATCTGGGGGGGAAGGTGAGCAAGCAGTTTATTGTTTTTGTGATTTCCATGGTACCTATCCTGGAATTGAGAGGTGGCCTGATCGCGGCAGGTCCGGCAGTGCTGGACGTAGAAAAATGGCAGGCGATTCCGATCTGTATTATCGGGAATCTGATTCCGATCCCATTTATATTACTGCTGATCACAAAGGTTTTTGACTGGATGAAGGGGACGAAAAAGCTGCGTCCGATGGTTGAAAAGCTGGAAGCAAAAGCAATGAGCAAGAGTAAGAATATTGAGAAATACGAGTTTTGGGGCCTGGTGGCTTTTGTGGGAATCCCGCTTCCGGGCACAGGTGCATGGACAGGGTCTTTGATCGCGGCACTTCTTGGGATCAGGTTTCGGAAGGCATTCCCTGCGATCGTGCTGGGTGTGCTGATCGCCGCAGTTATAATGACCATTTTATCCTATACCGTGATCGGAGGGATTTTTGCTTAGTCTTTAGCTATTGCTTTTTATCCTGTTCTTTAAAGCTTAAGTATTCCAGATAGTCAAGGCCTTTGTCCTGGGAATCCGGGGAGAGAGAGGTATATATTTTTAGTAGTTTTTTAAGATTGGGATCAGGCCTTCCCTCGACAGAGAGAGGATAGTATTCGCAGCCGGTCAGCAGGTAGTCTATGGATACACCGAAAAACCTTGCGATTTCTATCAGCCGTTCATAATCAGGCTGCTTGCCTTTCGTCTCATATCCGGCTACAGTGGAACGGGTGATCCCCAGTTCATCGGCCAGCTCTGACTGTGTAATGCTTTTTTCTTCCCTTAATTCTTTTAACGTGGCTGCAAACCTCATAAAGCACCTCCTAAATACTGGAATATTTTAACAGTTCTTCTCTATTTATTAAGGGAATGTGTCAAAAATCAACGAAATATATCATAATGAGCCCATACGGCACATTGCTGTCCGCAGGGGCTACCCGTTGACAGAGTACCTGAAAATCCGTATAATAAAGTGGAAGAAAAAGAAGGGAAGACCATGGATGATCGCGAATAATAACGAAGAAAAGAGAAATCAAATCTGGAAAGCCGTTATGGCAGTTTCCACAGTGCTGATTATCATCATAGCAGCCTTTTTTGTGGTGAAGCTGTTTACTGCCAATCCACTGGAGGGCAGATGGAGCCATGAGGACAGCAGCCTTGTTATGACGGTGGAGAGTAATGGGACGGCTGTGATCGAATGGCCGGATGAATTTGATGGTGCAGATGTGTCAGTAGAGATGGATTACAGCATTGATAAAGACACCAAGACATTTACCTTAAGCGTCAGCGATGAAGAATTAAAAAAAGCAGCCGAAGCTTCTGGCAAGACTGTGACGGCAGAGGAGCTATCGTCTTTTGTACGCACTCTGGAAGCAAGCTATGACTACAGTATTGAGCAGAAGGAGCTGACACTGACAGAGAGAGAATATGGGAATCAGATGGTATTTGATAAGAAGTAATGGATAAACAGGGAAGATACTCCCTGTTTATTCTGCATTCTGGTTATATTTTTAATACACATTTCATCGAGAAAGGAGTTTATTATGGAGAATTTGCGTGAGAAGACAAGAGAAGTCAGAATCGGGAATGTAGTGATCGGCGGAAGTAATCCGATCGCGATCCAGTCCATGACCAATACGAAGACGGAGGATGTTCAGGCTACCGTAGCTCAGATCCTGAAACTGGAGGCAGCGGGGTGCGAGATCATCCGCTGTGCAGTCCCCACGATGGAGGCTGCCCGGGCACTCTCTGAGATCAAGAAACAGATTCACATCCCGCTGGTTGCGGATATTCATTTTGACTACCGTCTTGCCATTGCTGCTATCGAAAATGGAGCGGACAAGATCCGAATCAATCCGGGCAATATCGGGAGTGAAGAACGTCTGCGTGCGGTCGTTGAAAAAGCAAAGGAATACAAGGTGCCGATCCGGGTCGGAGTCAACAGCGGTTCTCTGGAAAAGCCCCTGCTTGAAAAATACGGCGGCGTGACGGCGGAGGGGATCGTAGAGAGTGCACTGGACAAGGTTAGAATGATCGAGGAAATGGGGTATCACGATCTGGTCGTCAGCATTAAGTCTTCGGATGTTATGATGTGTGTCAGAGCCCATGAATTGATCGCCAAAGAGTGCCCATACCCTCTGCATGTGGGGATCACAGAGGCTGGAACAGTATATTCCGGCAATGTAAAATCTTCGGTCGGCCTGGGAATTATCTTACATGAGGGGATCGGTAATACGATCCGTGTTTCTCTGACAGGAGATCCGCTGGAGGAGATCAAGACGGCCAGGCTGATCTTGAAGACACTTGGCCTTAGAAAAGGCGGGATCGAGGTCGTTTCCTGCCCGACCTGTGGAAGGACCAAGATCGATCTCATCGGCCTTGCAAACCAGGTAGAGAACATGGTTGCCGATATTCCGCTGGATATCAAGGTGGCTGTCATGGGATGTGTCGTGAACGGCCCTGGGGAAGCAAAAGAGGCGGATATCGGGATCGCAGGCGGAATCGGGGAAGGTCTGCTGATCAAAAAAGGTGAGATCGTGAAGAAGGTAAAGGAAGAAGAGCTTTTGGAAACGTTACGTCAGGAGTTGTTAAATTGGAAAAGATAGGAAACGCAAAGATATTTTTTGAGGTATTTCCGACTTTGAAGGTGGAGGATGATATCCAGCTGCTGTTTGAAGATGTGGAGGTAAAGAAGATCACAACGAATTCAGACCGTGATTTTCTGCGCGTCCACATTTTCAGCCGCCATTTGATCCAGAAAAAGCATATCTGGCAGATGGAGCAGAAGATCAAGGAGCAGCTTTTCGGAAAGACGAAGGTCAGTATCAGGATCATAGAAGAGTATTCCCTGTCCGAGCAGTATACAGTGAGCACTCTGATGATGGAATATAAGGACAGTATCGTACAGGAGCTGAAACTTCAAAGTGTGCTTGCAGCGAATATGTTTGAGCAGGCTGAGATGAGCTTTGAGGGCCGCGAGATCATGAACCTGGAGCTTTTAGATACCATCGTGTCTGAAGGGAAGAGAGATTATATCGTGGATCTGCTTCACGAGATTTATGACCAGCGGTTCCATATCAAAGCGGACATCCGTGTTACATACCGGCAGGAAGAGGAAAGGAAGACGACCCGCGAATACGATGAGCAGAGGATCCAGCAGGAAATCAATGCGATCTTTGAACGCCGTGCCAGACAAAAGGGTGAGGAGCGTCCCAAAGACGAGGATGCACAGCAGTCAGGTAAGAAACAGGAGGGTGCAGGCGAAAAGAAGAGTGCTTCTGGCGGGAAGAAAGAGTTTAAGAAGGATTTCAAGAAGAAGGACTTTTACAGGCCTCTGAAACAGGGAGACGATCCGAGCCTGATCTACGGCAAGAGCTTTGAGGATGAGCCGATCACTCTGGACCAGGTGGTTACGGAGATGGGTGAGATTACGATCCATGGCAAGATCATTAACTTTGATACCCGGGAGATCCGAAATGAGAAGACAATCCTGATGTTTGCAGTCACGGATTTTACAGATACCATTACAGTCAAGATGTTTACGAGGAATGACCAGCTTCCTGAGCTGCTGGGCGACTTGAAAAAGGGGGCCTTTGTTAAGATCAAGGGAATCACCACGATCGATAAGTTTGATGGGGAGCTCACCATCGGTTCCGTCACCGGGATCAAAAAGAGCGGGGATTTTACCGTGTCCAGGCAGGATCTAAGCCCGCAGAAGAGGGTGGAGCTGCACTGCCATACAAAGATGAGCGATATGGACGGCGTATCCGAGGTCAAAGATCTGGTAAAAAGAGCGCATGACTGGGGGCATCCCGCGATCGCGATCACGGACCACGGTGTAGCACAGTCTTTCCCGGATGCGAACCATTATATCGAGACCCTGGATAAAAACGACCCGTTCAAGGTGCTTTACGGCGTGGAGGGATATGTCGTGGACGATCTGACAGAGATCGCCGTGGGAGCAGAGGAGGAGACTCTGGATGACACATTCATCGTATTTGACCTGGAGACGACAGGATTTAGTGCGATCAAGGATAAAATCATCGAGATCGGTGCGGTGAAGGTGGTCAATGGAGAGATTGTGGACCGCTTCAGTACTTTTGTCGATCCAAAGCGTCCGATCCCATTTGAAATCACGCAGCTTACCAGCATCACGGACGAGATGGTGATCGGCCACCCGGATATTGAGACGGTCCTGCCGCAGTTCCTTGCATTTATCGGGGATGGAGTTCTGGTCGCACATAATGCGGGGTTTGATGTCGGCTTCATAGAACAGAACTGCCGCAGGCAGGGCATTGAGCCTAAATTCACCTATGTCGATACCGTTGCCATGGCACGCGTCCTGCTTCCCACTTTGTCCAAATACAGGCTGAATGTGGTTGCAAAGGCACTCGGCATCTCTCTTGAGAATCACCATCGGGCGGTAGACGATGCGGCAGCAACAGCAGAGATCTTCGTGAAGTTCGTAGAAATGCTGAGGGAGGAGAATATCACTACTTTAAAGGCCCTGAATGAGTTTGGTGATATGAACCCGAATGCGATACGAAAGATGCCTACCTATCATATCATTATTTTAGTGAAGAATGATATCGGGCGCTACAACCTGTATAAGCTGATCTCGGATTCCCACCTGATCTACTATGCAAGGCGGCCAAGAATCCCGAAGAGTGTGCTGAACCAGCACAGGGAGGGTCTGATCATAGGAAGTGCCTGTGAGGCGGGAGAACTCTATCAGGCGATCCTGGAGAAAAAGTCCGCAGAGTCCATAGCACGGCTTGCTGATTTTTATGACTATTATGAAATACAGCCTCTTGGGAATAACCGGTTTATGGTGGAGAGTGAAAAGTTTCCCGATATCAATTCGGATGAGGATCTGCAGAATATAAACCGTGAGATCGTAGAGCTGGGAGAAAAGTTTAAAAAGCCGGTTGTTGCGACCTGTGATGTGCATTTTCTGGATCCGGGAGATGAGGTATACCGCCGGATCATTATGGCGGGAAAGGGATTCAGTGATGCAGATAACCAGGCGCCTCTTTATCTTCGGACAACCGAGGAGATGTTGGATGAATTCGAGTATCTGGGGTCTGCCAAGGCGCGTGAGATCGTGATCGAGAATCCGAATAAGATCTGTGATATGATCGAAAAAATGTCTCCGATCAACCCGAATAAGTGTCCTCCGGTCATTGAGAATTCCGAGCAGGATCTGAGAGATATCTGTTACAACAAGGCCCATGAGATATATGGGGAAGATCTTCCCGAGCCTGTTTCCACCCGGCTTGAGAAGGAATTGAACTCGATCATATCCAACGGCTACTCCGTGATGTATATCATCGCGCAGAAGCTGGTGTGGAAATCCAATGCGGACGGATATCTGGTTGGATCCCGTGGTTCCGTAGGTTCCTCCTTCGTAGCCACCATGGCGGGGATCACGGAGGTAAACCCTTTAAGTCCCCATTATTACTGTAAGAAATGTCATTATAACGATTTTGATTCAGAGGAAGTAAGAGCTTTTGCGGGAGGCTGTGGATTTGACATGCCGGACCGGGTCTGCCCGAACTGTGGGGAAACGCTGGTCAAGGCGGGATTCGATATCCCGTTTGAGACCTTCCTTGGATTCAAGGGAGATAAAGAGCCTGATATCGACCTGAATTTCTCGGGAGACTATCAGTCCAAGGCCCATAAGTATACGGAAGTAATTTTCGGGGAAGGACATACATTTAAGGCCGGGACTATCGGTACCCTGGCGGATAAGACCGCCTATGGATATGTGAAGAATTACTATGAGGAACGGGAGCAGAGAAAACGAAGATGCGAGATCGAACGGATTTCTGTAGGGTGCACCGGGATCAGAAGAAGTACCGGGCAGCACCCGGGCGGTATCGTCGTACTGCCCCACGGCCATGATATTAACGAATTTACTCCGGTGCAGCATCCGGCCAATGATATGACCACGGACATCACAACAACGCACTTTGACTACCACTCCATCGACCATAACCTGCTGAAGCTGGATATTCTCGGACACGACGATCCGACCATGATCCGAACGCTGGAGGAGTACATCACTTCGGATGCCATGGACAACGAATATAATGAGGAAAATCCATTCAATGCAACGAATATTCCTTTGGATGATAAGAAGGTACTGTCCTTGTTCCACGATACAAGTGCGCTGGGGATCAAGCCGGAGGATATCGACGGCTGTAACCTAGGGTGCCTTGGAATCCCTGAATTCGGTACGGATTTCGTAATCCAGATGGTACAGGATGCAAAGCCACAGTCACTTTCCGATCTGATCCGTATTTCCGGTCTGTCCCACGGGACAAATGTGTGGCTGGGAAATGCGCAGGAGCTTGTAAAGTCGGGAAAGGCAACTATTTCTACCTGTATCTGTACCCGTGACGATATTATGATCTACCTGATCAATCAGGGGGTGGACAGTGCGCTGTCCTTTACGATCATGGAGAGCGTTCGAAAAGGAAAGGGCTTAAAGCCGGAGTGGGAAGAGGCTATGAAGGAAAAAGATGTGCCGGACTGGTATATCTGGTCCTGTAAGCAGATCAGCTATATGTTCCCGAAGGCCCATGCGGCGGCGTATGTCATGATGGCATACCGGATCGCTTATTGTAAGATCAACTATCCGCTGGCATATTACGGCGCTTATTTCGGAATTCGCGCAAATGCGTTTTCCTACGAGATCATGTGCCAGGGAAAAGAGAAACTGAATTATTATATGAAGGACTATAAGAAGAGGTCAGATTCGTTAAGCAACAAGGAGCAGGATGTGTTAAAAGACATGAAGATCGTGCAGGAAATGTATGCGAGGGGGTATGAATTCCTTCCTTTGGATATCTACAAGGCAAAGGCAACGAAATTCCAGATCATAGACGGAAAGCTGATGCCTCCGCTCTCCAGTATCGACGGAATGGGAGATAAGGCAGCAGAGGCAGTGGAGGATGCGGCGAAAGACGGACCGTATCTGTCACTGGATGACTTCCGGCAGAGGACTAAGGTCAGCAAGACCGTGATCGACCTGATGGCAGACTTAGGGCTGTTTGGAAACCTGCCGCAGAGCAATCAGCTGTCACTGTTCGATTTCGGATAAGAGGGCGCTTCGAAGAGAGGGGCGCTTCGCGGACAAAAAAGCCGGAGCGCTTATGGATGACACATGCCGCTTCGAATACAGGCGCTACGCTAAGCAGCTGTAGGAGAAAAACAGACGGATGACCGGGCACCGAACGCATTCACCGTGTAAGCTTGATGCTTACGACGGTTCAGGCGTTCTTGGAAATTGATTCGGGATCAATTTCCAGCCCGGTCATCCGTCTGTTTTTCTCTAACGGCTGCTAAGCTTGCTGGATGTATCCGAAGCGGCATGTGTCATCCTTAAGCGGCTCCGGCTTTTTTGTCCACTGCGCTTGGGAGTTCAAGGCGGGAGGTAGAGTGGCAGCGGAGGCGTGGCGAAAGCAGGAGTGTAAGGGCGGCAGTGTGGGGGATGCCAGACCAGGCGTTTTGCTAGTCGGTGGTGATGTTGCCGTTGCTTATTCTAGTTTCCCAGTCTCGTTGAAGAAACAAGGATCAATTTAAAAAAGGGGCAATATCATTTCTATTATTGTCCTGCCTGGGCCATTATGATGATTAGAAGAGCAGTTAAAACCGCTGTCCTGAAAAAGATTTACAAAATTTTGATGTGGACAGAAAAGTCTGGTAATAATAGAATGGCAGATGTTTAGATTAGAAAGAAATACTTGAAAAACAAAGTAGACTTTCTATTCTATGCTGTGATATAATGCTTCAATAGCGTAACAGGAGCTAATCACTCCAAGAGGGTATTTTAAATTCAGGAGGTAAGGACTATGTACGATTTCGAGGAAATTGTGAAGGAAGATATGGAAGTTGCAAACGCGATCCAGGCGGAGATGGAGAGACAGAATTCACACATCGAGCTGATCGCTTCCGAGAACTGGGTAAGTAAGGCTGTCATGGCAGCGATGGGCAGCCCTATGACGAATAAATATGCAGAAGGCTATCCGGGCAGAAGGTATTACGGTGGATGCCAGTGTGTTGACGTGGTTGAGAACCTTGCCAGAGAGAGGGCGAAGGAACTTTTTCACTGCGAATATGCCAATGTGCAGCCCCATTCAGGTGCTCAGGCCAATATGGCAGCGATGTTTGCAATGGTAGAGCCGGGAGACAAGGTCCTCGGAATGAATCTGGATCATGGCGGACATTTAAGCCATGGTTCACCGGTCAATATTTCCGGCAAATACTTCAATTTTGCTTCATACGGTGTCAATGATGACGGCTTCATAGATTATGATAAAGTACTTGAAGCTGCAAAACAGCACCAGCCCAAATTGATCATTGCAGGAGCAAGTGCCTACGCAAGAACCATCGATTTCAAACGTTTCCGCGAGATTGCAGATGAAGTCGGCGCTTACCTCATGGTAGATATGGCGCATATCGCAGGACTTATTGCAGCAGGTGTGCATCCAAGTCCTATCCCATATGCACATGTTACCACAACAACAACTCATAAGACCCTGCGCGGCCCAAGAGGCGGCATGATCCTTTCCAGCAAAGAAATGGATGAAAAGTTCAACTTCAACAAAGCCGTATTCCCGGGAACCCAGGGAGGTCCGCTGATGCATGTGATCGCAGCCAAGGCAGTCAGCTTCAAAGAAGCCCTTCAGCCGGAATTTAAGGAATACCAGATCCAGATCGTAAAGAACGCCAAGGCTCTGTGTAAAGGCCTGATGGACCGCGGAATCAAGATCGTATCCGGCGGCACAGATAACCACCTGATGTTAGTAGACCTCACAGGCTTCGATGTGAGCGGAAAAGAATTAGAGAAGCGCCTGGATGAGGCTCATGTGACCTGTAACAAAAACACCATCCCGAACGATCCACGTTCCCCGTTTGTCACCAGCGGCGTAAGGCTCGGAACCCCCGCTGTAACCACCCGTGGAATGGTAGAGTCCGATATGGATCAGATCGCGGAGATCATCGCGATGGTGATCGAAGATGAGGCAAACGTAGAAAAAGCGAGAGGACTCGTCCAGACACTTACAGCGAAATACCCTTTAAAGTAAGGGGGACGCCCGTCAGAAGCTCCGGCGGCAGAGGCTGGAACGGGGCTTTTTAAAAGCTGACCACTTATGTAAGAATTGTTAACGAAAAACGCCATGCCCCAAGGGGAACCAGCGGGATTCACCGCATAATCCTGATGATTATGCGGATCAGCCCGCTTAAAAATTTGTTTTTGAAAACAAATTTTTCCCCCTCAGGACATGGCGTTTTTCGCAAACAATTCTAACATGCGTTATACGCTTTCTAAAAAGCCCCGTCCCAGCCTCAGCCGCCGAAGCTCCTGACGGGCTCGGCTCCTTCCGGGGGGAAACGGTGGAAGTGGATGGATTCGTCTGGTGGAACAAACAGCCTGCAAGACAGAACCTGTTGTGCATGATCTTCTCCACGGAAAAAACTTCCGTAAGTTCGTAACCATACGCTTGGCCCGGTCCGAAAATCCCCGGTAAACAGGCTTACTGCAATATGGATGAGCCAGCTGTGGGGAATGTGGGACAGGGATGGCAGGGGTGGGAGGGATGGCTTTTCGGATGTCTTAGAACGCGCGCTAGAATCTGTTAAAGAAAAGGCGGGGGAAAGGAAGGCCGGAATTTGCCGTTCAACGGCAGAATTCCGTGGCATACTTGACGGGAAATCATCAGGATTTCCCGTCAAATATGCCAGTGCCGCCCTTTCCCCCGCCTTTTCTTTTACAGATTCTAAGCAAGTGGCCCGACATCCGAAGAGCCATCCCTCCCACCCCTGCCATCCCTGTCCCGTATTCTCCACAGCGTCCCCCTCCTCTATATTCACAAGCCTGCTTACAATTTTTCAAATTAATGCTTTAAATGGGCGAAGTGTTGTGTTATACTTATCTGAAACGAATGTTTTATGGCTAAGGAGGATTTTGGAATGATTTGGGCAAAGGAAGAGACTCTGCCAAGGGCTGAGATCGAGAAGATCCAGTTGGAACGATTGAAAGAGACGGTATCGTATATTTATGAGCGTGTTGAGCCTTACCGTAAGAAGATGGATGAGGCGGGTGTTAAGCCGGAAGAGATCCGGACATTGGATGATTTAAGAAAGATGCCGTTTACATATAAAGCAGATTTCAGAGACCACTACCCGGACGGACTGTTTGCAGTCGACAAGAAGGAGATCGTCAGATACCATGCCAGCTCCGGGACGACAGGAAAGCCGACGGTAGTAGGATATACCCAGAACGACCTGGATATCTGGCTGAACAATGTGGCAAGGATTGCCTGCATGGGTGGTGCGACTTCCGAGGATGTGGCGCAGATTTCATTTGGATACGGAACCTTTACAGGAGCACTGGGGCTGCACGGGGGATTGGAGAAGATCGGAGCATCCGTGATCCCGATGTCATCAGGCAACACGAATAAGCAGATCATGTTTCTTCAGGATATGGGAGTAACGCTTTTAGTTGCAACACCATCCTATGCACTGCATTTAGGTGAGGTATTAAGGGACCGGGGAATCGACCCGTCTAAGGATCTGAATATACATATCGGGCTTTTTGGCGGTGAGGGAATGACGGAACCGATGCGCGACGAGATGCACAAGGCCTGGGGCGATCAGTTTGTCTGTACACAGAACTACGGAATGAGTGAATTATGCGGACCGGGCGTGGCAGGAGAGTGTACCGAATTATGCGGAATGCACATCAATGAGGATTGGTTTATCCCGGAGATCATCGATCCGGAGACAGAAGAGATCCTTCCGCCGGGAGAGACCGGAGAGCTGGTTATTACCTGCCTTGGCAAGGAAGCGCTTCCGCTGATCAGATACCGTACAGGAGACTTGACAAGGCTTATGTATGAGCCGTGTAAATGCGGCAGGACAACGGTACGCATGGCGAACCTGTCAGGACGTGCGGACGATATGCTCGTGATCAGAGGAGTCAATGTATTCCCTGGACAGATTGAAGAGGTATTGTTCAAGATCGATGAGATCGGACCTCATTATGAGATCCTGGTAGAGAGAAAGAACAGACTGGATGTGATGACGATTACCGTTGAGCTGATCGATGACAGGCTTCTGGACAGCTACGCACTGCTGAGTGAACTGGAGCAGCGCATCAAGTCAGCATTAAAGTCACAGCTTGGACTTGCGACCCATATCAGGCTGGTCGCACCGAATTCCTTAAGGCGTTTTGAAGGGAAAGCAAAGAGAGTGACAGATTTACGAAAGGATGGTTTATAAAAGATGTCAGAAAAAGTGATCATGTTGGGTAATGAAGCCATTGCCAGAGGGGCTTATGAAGCAGGGGTAAAGGTTTCCTCTGCTTATCCTGGTACTCCAAGTACGGAGATCAGTGAATATCTGGTAAGGTACAAAGAGGATCTTTATGAAGAGTGGGCGCCCAATGAGAAGGTAGCTGCTGAGGTTGCAGTAGGCGCCAGTTTAGCCGGTGTGCGTTCCATGGCATGTATGAAGCATGTGGGACTGAATGTGGCGGCTGATCCGCTGTATTCTGTTTCTTATATGGGAGTAAACGGTGGTCTTGTACTTATGGTTGCGGACGATCCGGGATTATACAGCTCCCAGAATGAACAGGATACGAGAATGGTGGCAAGGGCTGCACAGATCCCGGTCATCGAGCCGTCCGATAGTGCAGAAGCAAAAGATTTTGTGAAGGTTGCGTTCGAGCTGAGTGAAAAGTTCGACAGACCGTTCATTTTCAGAATCACCACAAGGCTTGCACATTCCCAGGGACTGGTAGAGCTCTGTGAGCGTGCAGACATTGAAGATAAGCCTTATGAGAAGAATATCCGCAAGAATGTCATGATGCCGGGCAATGCAAAGCTTCGCCACATTGAGATCGAGAAAAGGAACCTGGAGCTGGCAGAGGCAGCCAATACACTTTCTATTAATAAGATGGAGATGAATGACACCAAGATCGGAGTCATCACAAGCGGAATCCCATATCAGTATGTGAAGGAGGCACTTCCGAATGCATCTGTATTGAAGCTGGGAATGGTAAATCCGCTCCCGAGAAAGATGATCGAGGAGTTCGCATCCAAGGTGGATACCCTCTATGTGGTGGAAGAGTTAGATCCTGTGATCGAGGAGCAGGTGAAGTCCTGGGGGATTCAGGTGACCGGCAAGGAGATCTTTACCGTGCAGGGCGAGTACAGCGCTAATATGTTGAGAAAGGCCATCCTGAAAGAGGACCAGGATATCAAGGCTCCTGCAGAAGCACCACAGCGTCCGCCGATCCTATGCCCGGGATGTCCGCACCGCAGTGTTTACTATGTGTTAAACAAGTTAAAGATGCATGCTGCCGGGGATATCGGATGCTACACTCTGGGAGCGGTTGCACCTCTGAGTGTTGTCGATACAACGATGTGCATGGGCTCCAGTATTTCCACTTTACACGGCATGGAAAAGGCAAAAGGAAAGGAGTACATCAAGAACTGGGTGGCAGTGATCGGTGATTCTACATTTTTACATACAGGAGTGAACTCCCTGATGAACATGGTTTACAACAATGCCACAGGAACCGTCATGATCCTTGACAACTCCACAACAGGAATGACAGGACACCAGGATCATGCAGCTACAGGTAAAACGCTCCAGGGTGATCCTACTTATGCGATTGACATTCCGGGACTCTGCCGTGCCATGGGTGTGAAAAATGTGATCGAGGTAAATGCGTTTGATATTGCCACACTGGAGAAGGTAGTAAAAGAAGAGACCGCAAAGGATGAGGTTTCTGTTATCATTACCAAGTCACCATGTGTTCTTCTGGATAAGTCCAAAAAGCCGCTCTACACTGCCCATGAAGACAAATGTAAGAAGTGCGGCATGTGTATGAAGCCGGGATGTCCTGCAATGACAAGAAATGCAGACGGAACGATCCACATTGATGACACCATGTGTACCGGATGCGGCCTGTGTGAATCCTTATGTAAATTTGATGCGATAGAACTGGTAAAGGCGGGTGAATAGAGATGGCAACGAAGAATATCATGATTGTAGGTGTAGGCGGTCAGGGAACCCTGCTTACCAGTAGGATTTTAGGGGGACTCCCTCTTGCAGCAGGCTATGATGTCAAGCTTTCTGAGGTACACGGCATGGCACAGCGGGGCGGAAGTGTGGTAACTTTTGTCAGATATGGAGAAAAGGTTGCAGAACCGATCGTGGAAGAGGGGCAGGCGGACGTCATTATCGCGTTTGAGCGTCTGGAAGCCCTGAGATATGCACATTTCCTGAAAAAAGACGGAGCATTAATCGTGAATGACTGGCGGATCGATCCGATGCCGGTGGTGATCGGAGCGGCAGAGTATCCGGACGGAATCCTGGAGAAGTTAGAGGCCGAGTATAAAGTATACAAGGTAAATGCGACAGAAGAGTCCAAGAAGCTTGGAAACCCGAGAGTATTCAATCTGATCGTCCTCGGAATCGCAGCGCAGCATATGGATTTCACAAAAGATCAGTGGTATGATGTAATTGAAAAGACTGTACCGCCGAAAACAATTGAGATCAATAAGAAAGCGTTTGATGTGGGATACGCATTATAAGGTAAAGGCAGGTGAGAGGATGATTAAGCAGTTATCAGTATTCGTGGAAAACAGACCGGGCAGCCTGATGCAGGTGACCTCCGCGCTGACAGAGGCACATATCAACATCCGGGCGGTGGCATCATTTGATACGCCGGAGTTTGGAATCTTGCGCATGGTGGTGGATCAGCCGTCAGAGGCTAAGGATTATCTGACATCACGGGGATTTGTTGTAAGGATACACGATGTGATCGGGGTGGAGCTAAAGGATGAGAAGGGGAATCTCAATCGTATGCTGTCCATCCTGGCAGACGGGGAGATCAATGTAAGCTACATTTATTCCTTCGTGATCCGGCAGGAGAAGGCGCCGGTCATGGTGTTCAGCACGGATGATTATGAGAAAGCAGCAAAGGTATTGGAAAGCGCAGATGTAAAGATGATAGAGGATACGGATTTATAAGACATACGTCTTTATAAGTTAGAAAAAAAGACAAGGAGTTATCAGGGATATGGCGGCAGTGACATTAGAAAACTGGGTGGAGAGGATCAGAGACCCGAAAATTGAGTGCATGAGTGCTGATGAGATGGCAGCTCTGCAGAGTAAGCGGCTGGTAGATGTTGTAAGCAGGGTATACAACAATGTAGAGTTCTACCGCAAAAAGATGAAAGACCTGGGTGTGGAGCCTGGGGATATCAAAGGAATCGAGGATATTAACAAGCTTCCGTTTACCACAAAGGAAGACTTGAGAGACAACTATCCATTTGGGCTTCTTGCGATTCCGAAGAAGGATGTTGTCCGTGTGCAGGGGACATCCGGTACAACAGGCAAGCTGACGCTGGCTTCCTATTCCCAGAAGGACGTGGATGTCTGGGGAGAGTGTGTGGCAAGATGTCTGACCATGGCCGGATTGACAGAGGAAGACATCATCCATGTCTGCTATGGCTATGGATTGTTTACCGGAGGCATGGGGCTGGATTATGGTGCGAAGGCGCTGGGAGCTACGGCAATCCCCATGTCCGCCGGGAATACCAAGCGTCAGATGATGTGTATGGAAGATTTCGGTGCAACTGCATTTGCCTGTACCCCGTCCTATGCACTTCACCTAGCAGAGTCTCTGGAGGAGGCCGGGGCAGTAGACCGCCTCAAGTTAAAAGCAGGAATCCACGGTGCAGAGCCATGGACCGTGGAGATGCGCAAGAAGATCGAAAGTATCCTGAATATCAACTGCTTTGATATCTACGGACTGTGTGAGATCTCCGGCCCGGGTGTGGCACAGGATTGTATCCATCATGCAGGACTGCATATCAATGTAGATTATTTCTATCCGGAAGTATTGAACCCTGCTACTCATGCGTCCTGTGCGGATGGTGAGACAGGTGAGCTTGTATTTACCACACTTGCTAAGGAGGCAATGCCTCTCTTACGTTACCGTACAAAGGACTTGACCAGCATCGATCACAGTACCTGCGCATGTGGAAGAACCACCCCCAGGATCTCCAAGTTCACCGGACGTACCGATGACATGAAGGTCATCCGCGGAGTCAATGTATTCCCGACCCAGGTGGAGACAGCGCTTCTTAGCATGGGCGGTGCAGTAGCGCCTCATTATCTGATGATCGTAGACAGAGAGGATAACCTGGATGTTCTGACCGTCATGGTAGAGGTGGATGAGAGCATGTTCTCTGATGAGATCAGAAAGCTGGATGCACTCAAGAATAAGATCAGCGGTGTCTTAAAACAGGCACTCGGAGTATCTGCCCGCGTTAAACTGGTAGAACCAAAGACAATACAGAGAAGTGAAGGAAAAGCGGTACGTGTCATTGACAAACGTAACCTGTAAAGGAGGTAAGCACGATGGGAATTACAATACAGCAATTATCCGTATTTCTTGAAAACCGTGAAGGAAGACTGGATGAGGTCCTTGCAGTACTTGCCAGCAATGATGTCAATATCGTAGCATTGAGTCTGGCAGACACATCGGACTACGGAATGCTCCGCATGATCGTATCTGATCCGAATAAAGGAAGGGCCGTACTCAAAGAGAACGGGATCACAGCCATGCTGACAGATGTGGTGGCACTGCGTGTACCGCATGCTACAGGATCTTTAAGCAAGGCCATGCATCAGATCGTGGAAGGAGAAGTCAACATCGAGTATATGTATGCATTTGCCAACGGGGAGGATGCATCCGCAGTCTTAAAGACCGATGACCCGGCGAGGGTAGTGGATATCCTGCGAGGAAGCGGATTTGATGTCTGGGAGGCAGCGGAGGCATATGTCTCCAATGTGAAGATTTAAGGAACGGTTATAAATTTTCATACACAACGATACGGGGAGAGAGTCTTGGGAGGAAGATTCCTCCCCGTTTTGTGCCTGCTGTCAATAGATTTCATTAGATGTGAAAAAAAGAGTATCCGGAATGCATCCAGATACTCTCCTGTGTTCTTAATCTCATTTTTGATGTATTGCTTTTAAATATTTAAATCTGATACTAAATTTATATATTTAAAGGTACAATTAAAATTCTGATTAAAGTTTCACTACGTTCGTTGCCTGAGGTCCTTTAGCGCCTTCTGTTACTTCAAACTCAACAGCCTGGCCTTCTTCTAAGGATTTGAACCCATCCATCATTAATCCTGAATAGTGTACGAATACATCATTGCCATCAGCATCAGAGATGAATCCATAACCTTTTTGGTTGTTAAACCATTTTACTGTACCTGTCATTGTGTTACCCTCCATAAATAAAAAATAAATGATAAAGTGTTTATATGATTCCTGTTAGACAGGATTCATACGGTGTAAGAGTAGCATATTTAACAATGAAAGTCAATGTATTTATAAAATGTTCCACAAAAATACACAAAAAGTGTCGAAAAAGGATGCGTGTGTGATTTGAAATCTCAAAATAATGGCGGAATAAAGATTGTATTTCTCTGCTTTTTTGCTTAAAATGGGAATGTAGTGAAAAATAAACGGTAGGATCAGGATAAGAAAGAAGGATTATGGTGTGAACATAACAGGACTGTCATAAGATTCAAAAAAGACCGGAATGAACGTTAAAGGAGCACTGCATATCATGAAAATGTCAACAAAAGGACAGTATGCTTTGGAGGCTGTCGTAGATCTGGCGCTGCATTCAGGCTCAGGCAGCCTTGTCAGTCTGAAGAATATTGCAGATAGGCGCTGTCTTTCAGAAAAATATCTGGAGCGGATCGCCCGTGCTTTGAAGAAGCAGGGGATTCTGAAAAGTGTAAGGGGAGCTTACGGCGGCTATTGTCTTGTAAAGTCTCCTGACGAATTGAGCGTTAAGGAAGTGCTGACAGCGGTGGAGGGGGAACTGGCACCTGTACACTGTCTGACGCAGGAAAGCGACTGTGGTATCCCCTGCAGTCTTTGTCCCACGAGAAATACATGGGGAGATATGTGGGAGACGATTACCGATATTGTGGGAAAGGTTACGATCGCCGATATCCTTGCCAGGGAAAAAGAGATGGAAAAATAGACAGATAAGACACAGGAGATAAGCAGAGGAGGGAACTTCTCTGTTTTCTTTTTTAAAAAATAGATTGACAGGTAAAAGAAAAGAGTGTATAAATAAAACATATAATACTTATCAATTTAGTAGGAAATAAAACGGAGGTGTTATATGAAGGTATCTACAAAAGGAAGATATGGTCTGCGCGCCCTGGTGGATGTGGCGGCGAATTCCCAGGGGAATCCAGTGTCCCTGGTGCAGACGGCTAACAGGCAGAATATATCTTTGAACTATTTGGAGCAGGTTTTTGGCGTTCTGCGTAAGGCCGGGATCGTAGTGAGCGTGAAGGGCGCCGGGGGCGGTTATATGCTTGCACGCAGTGCTGACAGCATTACTGTGAAGGAGATATTGGAAGCTCTGGAAGGAGAGTTCTCCATTATCGACCGTGGCACGGTCAAGGAACAGGATGCGGTGCAGAAAGCCATCCGGGAACTCGTCTGGGACGAGATCGACGAGAAGGTGAATACGCTCCTGGCCCGGCGAACACTGGCCCAGCTGGTGAAGGAGTATAAAGAGAATCTCGATTATAGTTCGAACATGTATTATATTTAAACCAAAAGAGGGATGGATGCAGTCCTGTTTTTGGTGTGAGCCGCGTAAGATAAAGTAAAAAGCGGCATAGGAACAAAGTAAAACAGACAGATCAAGAAAGTGAGGAAGAATATGGGAAACATTTATAAAAGTATTACAGAGCTGGTAGGAAGAACACCGATCCTGGAGGTGTCAAACATTGAGAAGGAACTGAATCTTGAGGCAAGGATCCTTGTGAAGCTGGAGTATTTCAACCCGGCAGGAAGCGTGAAGGACCGCGTTGCCCTGAGTATGATCGAGGACGCAGAAGCGCGCGGCCTGATCCGGCCGGGAGCGACGATCATTGAGCCGACAAGCGGCAATACAGGGATCGGCCTGGCATCCGCAGCGGCAGCGAAGGGATATAAGGCGATCTTTGTTATGCCGGAAACGATGAGTATAGAAAGACGGAAGCTGCTGCTGGGTTATGGTGCGGAAATTGTCCTGACAGAAGGAAAGAGGGGCATGAACGGCGCCATCGAGAAGGCGGCAGAGCTGGAGAAGGAGCTGGATAATGCGATCGTTCTGGGACAGTTTGTCAACGGTGCTAATCCAGAGGCGCATATCAGGACAACGGGGCCGGAGATCTGGGAAGATACAGATGGAGAGGTAGATATTTTCGTGGCAGGCGTAGGAACAGGCGGGACCATCACGGGAACCGGAAAGTATCTGAAGGAGAAAAAGGATACGGTACAGGTTATTGCAGTAGAGCCGGTAGGATCTCCTGTATTGTCAGGTGGAAATCCGGGACCTCACGGGCTTCAGGGGATTGGAGCAGGATTTGTCCCGGAAGTGCTGGATACGAAGATCTATGACAGCATTATAAAGGTGGCAGATGAGGAAGCTTATGCGGCAGAGCGGCTGCTTGCACACAAAGAGGGCGTCCTGGTCGGAATCAGCTCGGGTGCCGCACTTCATGCAGCGATCGAGACCGCAAAGCTTACGGAGAATAAGGGGAAGACAATTGTGGCATTATTACCGGATACAGGAGAGAGATATCTGTCTACACCGTTGTTTTCTTAATATTCATTCATAGGTTCTCAAAATGTAGTACTGTGAGATGGCTGTAAAATTATTTTAGTCAACAAAAAAATTCCAGATGATTGAAAAAGTCGGAAATATGTTATATACTGGACTAAGTTAAAATTAAGAACAGGAGGAAAATTGTACTATGAAAGAATTTAAATATGTCATCACTGACCCAGAGGGGATCCACGCAAGGCCGGCAGGGCTGTTAGTAAAACAGGCAGCAGGCTACAAATCAGATATTAAAATCGGAAAAGGTGAGAAGACAGCAGATGCTAAGAGGATCTTTGGTGTTATGGGCTTAGGCGTTAAGACCGGAGAAGAGATCGTTATGACAGCAGAGGGTGAAGATGAAGAGACAGCGATCGCAGAATTAGAAGCATTTTTCAAAGAGAACTTATAATTCAAATAGTTTAAGGATGGTATTATGATCACATTAACAGGTAAAAGTGTATTCGGTGGAGTATCCATCGGAAAACTCTCTTTTTATAAGAGGAACCAAAAAGTAATCAAACGTGCGCATGTAGATGATGTAGAAGCAGAATGCACCCGTTTTCAGGATGCAAAGGCAGAGGCTGTAAGCCAGCTCAAAGAGCTTTATGATAAAGCGCTCGAAGATGTTGGTGAAGCCAATGCTATGATTTTCGAGATCCACCAGATGATGCTTGAGGATTTGGATTATATTGAATCCATCGAGAATATCATCAGGACTCAGGAAGTGAATGCGGAGTTTGCGGTTGCGACTACTGCAGATAATTTTGCACAGATGTTTGCCTCTATGGACGATGCTTATATGCAGGGACGTGCGGCAGATGTCAAGGATGTGTCCGAACGTGTCCTGGACATCCTTTGCGGTGTGGGAGAAGGTGTGAAGCAGACAGATGAACTTTCTATCATCGCGGCAGACGATCTGGCACCAAGTGAGACTGTCCAGCTGGACAAGAGCAAGGTACTCGGATTTGCGACGATGTATGGTTCTTCCAACTCTCACACAGCGATCCTGGCAAGGACTATGAATATCCCAGCTGTGATTGGCCTGGGAGAAGCTTTAAGCCAGGATTATGACGGTAAGATGGCAGTCATAGATGGTTTTACAGGAACATTGTATATCGATCCTGACGAAGAGACTCTCACAGTCATGAAGGAAAAGCGTGCAAAGGACTTAGAGCAGAAGGCGCTTCTTGAGCAGCTCAAAGGAAAAGAGAATGTTACCAAGAGCGGCCAGAAGATCAATGTATATGCCAATATCGGTAATGTTTCTGATGTGGGTGCAGTATTGAAGAATGATGCCGGCGGAATCGGTCTGTTCAGAAGTGAATTCTTATATCTTGAGAATGATACATTCCCGACAGAAGAACAGCAGTTTGCCGTTTATAAGCAGGTTGCAGAGAATATGGCAGGCAAGAAGGTCATTATCCGTACTCTGGATATCGGAGCGGACAAGCAGGTAGATTATTTCGGGCTGGATAAGGAAGATAATCCGGCACTTGGATATCGTGCGATCCGGATCTGCCTGACAAGACCGGAGATCTTCAAGACACAGCTGCGTGCTTTATACCGTGCGGCAATGTTTGGCAATATTTCCATTATGTTCCCTATGATTATTTCCATTGGTGAGATCCATAAGATCAAGGAGATCATCGCAGAGGTAAAGGCGGAACTGAAATCAGAAGGAATTCCTTATAAGGAAGATGTGGAGCTGGGTGTGATGATCGAGACCCCGGCGT
The DNA here is from genome assembly GCF_058819085.1 of Faecalicatena sp. Taxonomy (NCBI): domain Bacteria; kingdom Bacillati; phylum Bacillota; class Clostridia; order Lachnospirales; family Lachnospiraceae; genus Faecalicatena; species Faecalicatena sp. The sequence goes on along the minus strand of NZ_JBZUUL010000006.1, from coordinate 20,089 downwards.
CCGTTATGATCAGCCGTGAACTGGCAAAAGAAGTGGATTACTTTAGTGTGGGAACCAATGACCTGACACAGTATACCCTTGCAATCGACCGTCAGAATTCTAAGCTGGATGAATTCTATGATCCGCATCACCCGGCAGTGCTGGCCATGATCAGAATGGCTGCTGAGAATGCTCATGCGGAGGGCAAGTGGATTGGTATCTGCGGTGAGCTGGGCGCTGATCTGGAATTAACAGAAGAATTTTTGAAAATGGGACTGGATGAGCTTTCCGTGTCTCCGTCTATGGTTCTCCCTCTGAGGAAGAGGATCAGGGAATGTGAATAGAAGATGCCTGTTTCAGTAAATTAGGCAGTACATCAGAAGTTTCGGGAAATCCTTTTAGGATGGACCGGAACTTCTTTTTTTATTTTTTTAATGAAAAACATTTTGATAAAAGCGAACAAATGTTCTTGAAAGTACGCTGGATATATGCTATTATAATAAAAACAAACACATGTTCTAAAATGGAATGATGAATATTGGTCCGTTTGGGTTAAGTTTGGGTCACAGTGCTTACGAATCGGAGTGCCTGTGTATTTTAGAGGGAACGAAAGGAAGTATAGGAAGATGGCAGAGATAATTCAGGAACAGATGTCAATGTATGATAAGCTGCAGATCCTGAGTGATGCGGCAAAGTATGATGTTGCCTGCACCTCAAGCGGCGTCGACAGACAAGGTGACGGGACAGGCATGGGGAATTGCTTTAAGGCTGGGATCTGCCACAGCTTTTCAGCAGATGGAAGATGTATTTCCCTGCTGAAGATCCTGTTCACCAATGAATGTATTTTTGACTGCAAGTATTGTATTAACCGTTCTTCTAATGATGTTGTGCGGACTTCCTTTACCCCGGAAGAGATCTGTACGCTGACGATGGAGTTTTACAGGAGGAATTATATAGAGGGCCTGTTTTTGAGCTCAGGAGTATTGAAAAGCCCCAACTATACGATGGAGCTGATCTATGCAGCCTTGTATAAGCTGCGTTATGAACGTAATTTCCAGGGATATATCCATGTAAAAGCGATTCCCGGGGCAGACCAGGAGCTGATACAGAGAGTTGGTTTTTTGGCAGACAGGATGAGTGTGAATCTGGAACTGCCCACAGCAGAGAGCTTAAAACTTCTGGCGCCTCATAAGAGCCGGAAGAATATACTGGCCCCTATGCGGCTCGTACAGCAGAAGATGCATGACAATAAGCAGGAGATCACGGTGTATAAGAATGCACCACGTTTTGTTCCTGCGGGGCAGAGTACACAGATGATTATCGGTGCTACCCCGGAATCGGACTATCAGATCCTGAATGTGGCCGAGTCTTTATATCAGAAGTTTGAGTTAAAGAGAGTGTTTTATTCTGCCTTTATCGCAGTGAATGAGGACTCCCTGTTGCCGGCGCGCACGAATGAGGGTCCGCCGCTTTTGAGGGAACACAGGCTCTATCAGGCGGACTGGCTGCTGCGTTATTATCATTTTGAGGCGAAAGAGCTTCTGGATGAAAAGAATCCGAATTTTAATATTTTTCTGGATCCGAAGTGTGACTGGGCGCTTAAGCATTTGGAGTATTTTCCGGTAGAGGTGAACCAGGCTGATTATCGTACACTGCTCAGGGTCCCGGGGATCGGCTATAAGTCTGCTGAAAGGATCGTAAAAGCCAGAAGAATGGGGAGATTACAGTTTGAAGACTTGAAGAAGATGGGAGTGGTACTTAAAAGGGCGCTCTATTTTCTTACCTGCAACGGCAGGATGATGTATAACACAAAGATAGAGGAAGACTATATTATGAGGAATCTTCTGAATACCAGGGAGAAGCTGCCGGATTCTGTGACAGGCATGACATATAAGCAGCTGTCGTTGTTTGATGATGTGAATTTCCGGGAGTCGCAGGTCCAGACAATAGTAGGGTGAAAGAGGGAAGGAAGCAATGAAGCAGGTATACATTTGCCATGATACGATCACAGGCATCTTTTCGGCAATATATGATGCCTGGAAAAAAAGCCGGGATCAAGAATCAGGGATAGCGCTGCGGGGATTTATGATGCCTCAATTATTTTGTGAATATCGGGAAGTAGAAGAGACGGAACAAAAATCTATTGCTGTAGAGCGGTTGATAAAGAACCATCTTGGGTATAATGCTTATTGGGATATTTATCATGCACTGCTGTCAGACGATGCTGATAAGGCAGATGCTGCCTATCAGACCATGCTTGCAGCCAGGAAAGCAGGTGACAGCCGAAGGATCATGGAGCACCTGAGCAACTCTTATGTGGCCAAGGTATTTGAACTTAGCAGAAGAGTGGCAAATGAGGCACATATGTTTAGAGAATTTATCCGTTTCCGGGAGTTAGAAAATGGTGTACTGCTTTCTGAGATCACACCAAAGGGACGGGTCCTTACCTGCATAGCGGATCATTTTACAAACCGGTTCCCGCTGGAGAACTGGATGGTCTATGACAAGACCCATAAGGAGTTTCTTGTACACCGGGCTAAGGCTGACTGGGTGCTTGTGCAGGGAGAGGAGCTGGATCATGAGGCAGCAGGGCGGATCTCGGCATCGGAATCCGAATATGCGAGAATGTGGAAAGGCTTCTGCAGTTCGATTGCCATAAAGGAAAGGGAAAATCCAGACTGCCAGAGAAACCATTTACCCATTCATTTCAGACAGGATATGACAGAATTTCATTAAAACAAGAAATCACTGCATTCACGCAAAAAGTATTGTATAATAGAACCAGCTGGATTAACATATAACTATCATCGGGAGGGAAATCATAAGCCGGATGAAATATGAAGTCTGAGAGAAGGGAGAAGTATGGAGACAGAAGCTTTTGTATGGCTTGGACTGTTGATCGTTTTTCTGGTTATCGAGATCATCACGGTAGGGTTGACATCGGTCTGGCTGGCCGGAGGAGCCCTGGCGGCACTGCTCCTTAATATTGCCGGTCTGAATCTGATATGGCAGGTTGGCGTGTTTTTCGTAGTCTCATTTTTACTTTTGTTTTTTACCCGTCCTTTTGCGGTAAAATACATAAACGCTCATCATGAAAAGACGAATTATGAGGGTGTGATCGGTAAAATAGTCAGGGTTACGGAGACGGTAGATAATCTGGCACAGACAGGAACGGCCGTAGTGAACGGCCTGGAATGGACGGCAAGGGCAGAGAAGGATGAAGAGGTCATAAGCCCCGGATCATTGGCTAAGGTGGTCAGCATATCCGGAGTGAAACTAATCGTAAAGAAATATGAGGAGGAATAAAGGATGGGACTTTGGGTTGGAATAGCTATTTTAATTATCGTGCTTTTGATTTTAGTTACAAATGTAAGGATTGTACCGCAGGCACACGCATATATCCTGGAACGTCTCGGAGGATATAAGGAGACCTGGAGCGTGGGACTGCATTTTAAGATTCCGATCCTTGACAAAGTTGCAAAGCGAGTATCATTAAAGGAGCAGGTGGTAGACTTTGAACCACAGGCTGTGATCACGAAAGACAATGTAACAATGCAGATCGATACTGTTGTATTTTTCCAGATCACAGACCCTAAGCAGTATGCATATGGGGTGGAAAGCCCGATTGCTGCGATCGAAAATCTGACGGCCACAACACTGCGTAATATTATTGGTGATCTGGAACTGGATGAGACACTGACATCCAGAGAGACGATCAACTCCAAGATGAGGACATCACTTGATATCGCAACGGACCCTTGGGGAATCAAGGTAAATCGTGTGGAATTAAAGAATATCATGCCGCCTAAGGCAATCCAGGATGCTATGGAGAAGCAGATGAAGGCAGAGCGTGAACGAAGAGAAGCGATCCTAAGAGCAGAGGGTGAAAAGAAGTCTACGATCCTTGTTGCAGAAGGTGAGAAAGAGTCTGTGATTCTGGAGGCGGAGGCGTCCAAGCAGGCTGCGATCCTGAAGGCAGAAGCTGAGAAGCAGAAGAGGATTAAAGAGGCAGAAGGTCAGGCAGAGGCGATCAGAAGCGTACAGAAAGCAACGGCAGAAGGTATCGAGTTTATCAAAGCAGCCGGCGCAGATAACGCGGTATTGACGATCAAGAGTCTGGAGGCATTTGTAAAGGCAGCAGACGGCAAGGCAACGAAGATCATTATCCCGTCAGAATTGCAGGGGATTGCGGGTCTGACTAAGACGATCGCAGAGGTTGCAGGAGTCGATAAAGCAGAATAGCAGCAGCGGCATAAAAGTAAAATAATATAGAGAAACGTGGTGATACCACTTTCATCGGTTACGCCCCGGCCTGAAGTCTGCCGGGGCGTAACTATAATTAAGAGACAGGGAGCATACGATGGCAGGAATACTTGTTTTAGAGGATGATAATGTCAGCAGGATCGCATTAGTATCCATGCTTGGTAAATTGGGAGAAGAGGTCAGAGTCGATGCAGCATCGGATCTAAAGGAAGCAGAAGAACTGCTTGATTCCGGGAAGAACTACGACTTGTTTTTGCTGGATGTGAATCTGAACAGAGAGGATAGGGAGGATGCATCCGGTATTACATTTGCTGAGAAGGTCAGGGCTGTCATGAAGTATGAACTAACACCGATTGTCATGCTGACATCAGTGAGTGCACTGGAGATGGAGGCTTACAGAAAGATTCACTGCTATCAGTATATATTGAAGCCTTATGAGGAAACAGAGGTCTGCAGAGTTGTAAGAAAGGTGCTGGCTCATACGCGTTCTTATGAAAAGCCATTCATCATTGTAAAAAAGAATGGGATCAACTATAAAATTTTGTGTGAAGATATCGTTTTCTGTAAAGCGATCCCGCGGGGAGTGTGCATTTATCTGAAGACAGAGCAGATGGAGATTCCGTATCTTTCTATCCGCCAGCTTTTAGATAAGCTGCCAAAGAATGGTTTTATCCAGTGTCACAGGATGTTTGTTGTGAACCAGGACTTTGTGAAATATTATGATCTGGTCAATCAGATGATCCAGATGGAAGGATATCCGGACCGTATCGATATCGGGGTCACCTACAAGGCAGAGGTCAGGAGGCTGTTGAATGAGTAAAGAGATCAAAAAGGTTTTATATCGTGTGTTCTGCTTCTTTTCATTGGCGATTGCCGTTTATCTGGTCATAGATCTTAAGGTGAGCCGGACTCTGGACTTAAAGATGATCATTGTATTTATCCTATTTTTGATCGTCATCATATGGGGAACGATTGATTGGAAAATGAGCAGTGATATCATAAAAGAGCAGCAGAAGGAATTGATCATGTATCAGCTGTATATACAGCCCCTGGAGGAATTAGTTAAGGAGATCCGGGCCAGGCAGCATGAGTTTGACAACCACCTCAATGCGATATTGAATATGCATCTGACGGTAGATAATTATGATGAACTGGTCAAGCAGCAGTCCGAGTACATTAAGGAGATCAGCAGGGACGGAGTCAATCAGTATCTGCCGCTTTTACGGATCAGTGATAAGGTGCTGGCTGGCTTTTTATATAGCAAGATCGTCAGCTCCAGAGAGGAAATCACAACAGAGATAGAAGTCCGCAGCAGAGAAATCATATCAGGAGTGTCTGAGCATAGGCTGATAGAGATCGTAGGGGTATTGGTTGATAATGCCTATGAAGCCTGTCCCAAGGAAGGCAGTAAAGTCAGGATGATCCTGGATTCTCAGTATGATCATTTGTTTTTCCAGATTCTGAATCAGCACGAGAAGGTCTCTTTCGAGGAGATCGGACATTTCTTCGAAAATGGATATACGACAAAGAGCAAAAAGACAGGAGAACGTGGCATTGGGCTATACCGTGCAAAAGCAATTGCCGAAAAGGCCGGTGGTGAGATCACTGTAGGCCAGGAAGAAATCGGTGGAGCAAATTATATCCAATTCACTGTTGTCATATGACATGATATCATATTTGGACGCAGAGAAAATTTGAGGTATCGTAAGACATCTGTCCAGAAGTATCCATCCAAATGCATCTGCCAAAGCAGTTAATAGGGGCTTTTGCGAAACTGCTGTTTATGATATACTAGGAAACATGGACGAGAAAGAGTTAATTAAAATATCGGTCCGCAGTCTCGTAGAGTTTATTCTGCGGGAGGGGGACTTAGACAATCGAAGATCAGGCGGCATGGACAAGGATACCATGCAGCAGGGAAGTAGAATCCATCGCAAGATACAGCGGCGCATGGGTTCTAATTATCGTGCAGAGGTTCCTCTGAAAATACAGATACCATGCGAGAGCTTTACCCTTCAGGTAGAAGGAAGAGCAGATGGGATTATAGAAGACGAAGCTGAGGTCACGATCGATGAGATCAAAGGAGTTTTGAGGGAATTGATCCATATCGAGGCTCCTTCTAATGTACATTTGGCGCAGGCAAAATGCTATGCATATATTTATGCGAAGCAGGAGGAGCTTGAGAGTATCCATGTGCAGATGACATACTGCCATCTTGAGACAGAAGAGCTGAAACAGTTTACCCAGAGTTTTTCTTACGGGGAGCTGGAAAACTGGTTTCTGGACCTGGTTGGAAAATATGAGAAGTGGGCCAGATTTCAGATGGAATGGAAGGAAAAACGGAATGCTTCGATCAAAGGAGTGGAGTTCCCGTTTGAGTATAGAGATGGACAGAGAGATCTTGTAACCTCTGTATACCGAACTATCCTGAGAAAGAAAAAGCTGTTCATCCAGGCGCCTACAGGAGTTGGGAAGACAATGGCGACGGTGTTTCCCGCGGTAAAAGCAGTGGGGGAAGGACTGGGAGAGAAGATTTTTTATCTGACGGCAAAGACGATCACACGGACCGTGGCAGAACAGGCTTTTCAGACGCTGAAGAGGCAGGATCTGAGCCTAAAGGTCATTACACTGACAGCCAAGGAAAAGATCTGTTTTTGTGAAGAAACAATCTGCAACCCGGATCACTGCCCATATGCAAAGGGGCACTATGACAGAGTGAATGATGCTGTCTTCGATATGATCGTACATTCAGATGATATGAGCCGCGAAGCTCTTGAACGGCAGGCTGAAAAGTACAAGGTCTGCCCCTTTGAAATGGCTTTGGATGTCTCGATATGGGTAGACGCAGTTATTTGCGATTACAATTATGTGTTTGATCCAAATGCTCACCTGAAACGGTTTTTCTCCGAGGGGAATAAAGGTGAATACCTGTTTTTGATCGACGAGGCCCACAACCTGGTAGAACGGGGACGGGAAATGTACAGTGCAGCACTTTATAAAGAGGATATCCTGGAGATGAAGCGGCTTGTGAAGACGGAGGATCCCAGCCTAGCTAAAAGATTGGATGAGTGTAACAAGCAGCTGCTCGCTTTGAAGAGGGAGTGTGAGAATTACCAGATACTCGACGGTGTCTCTCATATCGCGGTAAAGCTGATGAATGTGATGTCAGGGATTGAAGAGTATCTGGAAGAAGTGCAGAGTGAGGAAAAGAGGGAGCAGGTTCTTAATTTTTATTTTCAGGTCAGAGATTTCCTGAATATCCATGATATTTTGGATGAGAATTATGTGATCTACACGGAGCTGGAACGGGATGGACGGTTTAAATTAAAACTGCTCTGTGTGAATCCTGCGGTAAACCTGAAAAATTATCTGGATCAGGGGAATAGTACGGTTTTCTTTTCTGCAACGCTCTTGCCGATTCATTATTATAAAAAGCTGTTGAGTGTGGAAAAAGATGATTATGCGATTTATGCAGAATCCTCTTTTCCCAAGGAGAACCGGCTTCTGCTCATGGGAACTGATGTCAGCACAAAGTATACCATGCGGGGGGCAGGGATGTATGAAAAGTTTGCAAAGTATATCCTGCAGGTCGTAGAAGCGAAAAAAGGGAATTATATGATCTTTTTCCCTTCCTATCGTTTCATGGAAGATGTATACGAGTACTTTCAGGTTGAGATATGCGGCCGGGAGGATATCGAATGTATTATCCAGTCACAGTTTATGGGGGAGGAGGCCAGGGAAGTCTTTTTGGAAACCTTTGAGGAGGACCGTGACAGTTCTCTGGCCGGATTCTGCGTGATGGGCGGGATTTTTTCGGAAGGGATCGACCTGACGGCAGACAGGCTGATCGGTGCGGTCATTATCGGAACAGGACTGCCCCAGGTATGTAATGACCGGGAGATTCTAAAGCAGTATTTTGACAGCAGAGGGATGAGAGGATTCGACTATGCATATCTCTATCCGGGAATGAATAAAGTGCTTCAGTCAGCGGGACGGGTAATCCGGACGGAGAAAGATAAGGGTGTGATCGTGCTGCTCGACGAACGGTTTCTGGGAAGGCAGTACAGAGAAATTTTCCCAAGGGAATGGGAAGGACTTAAGGGATGCAGACTGGAAAGTATGAAGGGGCATCTCGATGATTTCTGGAGTGAACATAAGTTATTATCAGAAAAGTATTGACATTCAAGCCACTTGATAGCTTTTAATGTTAGCGAAGGAGGACACCATGAATATTAAAGAAGCAGAAAAAGAAGTGGGAATCCGAAAGGCTAACATCCGCTATTATGAAGAACAGGGGCTGATCACACCTCATCGCAATTCGGATAACAATTATCGGGATTACTGTGAAGAAGATATTATCTGTCTGAAGAAAATCAAGGCACTTAGAATGCTTGGAATTTCGGTGGCAGAGATCAGGGAACTTAAGACGGGAGGCGAATCGCTGAATGAAGTTGTTTCAAAACGGATTTCGGAGATTGAAGGTGAGATTGACGAGCTGGGAGAGATAAAGGAAATGTGCGGGATATTCTTAAAACTGGACCAGACGTATGAAACAATGGATCCCTCTCTTCTGGATATGCGGGAAAGCCTTTCTTTTAAGAAAGGAGCTTTATTTATGAAAACAGACAGAAGTAAAAATTATGAAAAAGCTTATCAAAGATCCATTAAGATCCTGACATTTTATGCGCTTCTAGTGATGCTGCCAACTTCCTTAAATTCACAGCATCTTCTACACTACAGCCTGCCTGAGTGGATGAGACTGTTGGGAATGGGAGGAACCATACTTGGAGGAAGCGCGGCAGCCGTATTTTATCTGCTGATGTACAGGCAGAAGAGGAAAGAGCGGGAGCGCTCAGAGATCGAGTTATCTTTGAAGACCGGAAAGCATTAAGAGAGAAAAACAGCAGACTGTTTGGAGGCTGCTATGGGGAACGCGACACAAATACTTAATCTATCCCCCTTATACTGTGCCGATATAGTACCGTCCATTTGTTCAACCAACGCTTTTGAAATGGCAAGACCCAAGCCCGCAGAGTTTCTTGCTGCCTCGACAGAAAAGAAACGATTGAACAGCTTTCCAACTTGTATTTCATTTAGCTTACAGGCTGTATTTGAAAATATTAGTTCCCCGCTTTCAAGCAGCTCAACTTTTAAATCGCCATCGCTATATTTCAACGCATTGCTTAAGATATTTTCGAAAACACGCATAAGAGCCGCTTTGTTCACATAGCATAAGATTTGTTTTTCAGTGATTTCTATTTCTGGGGAGATACTGCGTTCTGTTAAAACTGCATAAAACGCCGCAAGGCTTTCTTCTAAAACGCGATTTACACACACTGTTTCAAGCCGCATAGGCTCTTGCGCTGACATAATAACCGAATACCTAAATAGTTCTTCAGTCAACTGCTTTAGTGCCTGTGTGCGGTTTTCAATGAGTTCAAGATAGCGTGTTGCGTTTTCAGATTTGTTCTCATTTTGAAGCAAATCCAAGTATCCGCAAATGGCGGTAAGAGGTGTCCGTAAATCGTGAGAAATATTTGTAACGGCATTTTTGAGTTCCGTATCTCCCTGCTGAAAACGATGCTGCTGCACACGGAGCTTACGGAGCTCAACATTGATGGCATTGGCCAGTTTACGCATATATCTGTCATTGCAAGAAATATCGATCAGCGTATTTGTATCAGTTATGAGCCTGTCAGCAAAGGCATTTGCAATTTCTTTTGCAGCTTTTTGCAGGAAATAGATTTTAATTAGCAGCGCAGTGACAATCAAAGCCATAATACCGATAACAGCCCATAACCATACTTCCATAGTAATCTCCTTACTTTAAATCTTTTCTTTTAAAAACAAACAGCCCGCCTAATGTTGTCAAAACAATAATGACAACAGACGATACAAGCATACGGACAGCATGATCAATTTTCAGCTGCGACATTTGCAGCCCCTGTCCTGTAGGCAAAAAGTCAACAATAAATTCATAGATTGTCCGTTGAACTCCGCTGATGTAATTCGGATTGGGAGTTGGCTCGGACATATCAATTCCATTTGCAGATATTTGAACCCCACTTGTCATTTCCGGCTGACTAAGACCGTTATTTATCATACTTGCAAAAACAATCAGTCCAAGAAACAACAGTATAGAAATAACAACAGTAGTAGCTTTGTTGGCAGTCTGCATACAGACGAAGGTAAATATTGCTGCAAGAGCCGCTTCAAACATAACCGCAATTAGCAGGTATGCAAATAAATTGGGGACACCCATTTCCCAAACTCCGAGAGTAGGAATGGCAGCCAATGCTCCAATCAGCCATACCAACATCAGCAGCAAAGTAGCGGTGAATGAAGTAATCAAATTAGCAATATAAATGCTCGTTCTTGTATGTCCAACAATAATTTTATTTCTAATTGTTCCGTCACTATATTCAGTTCCTAAAAACATACTACTGAATAACGCACAAAATGCACCGATTACTACTGCAAAATGAAAATAATACTTATCAAGACTGTAATTGTATTCTGATAAATCAGCGGCTGCCTGTCTGCAGCCATTCATCATATACACAACCGAATAAATCAGCATCGCTCCCATGCAGAGCCAAAAGAATTTATCTTTCCAAAGGCGGGAAAAATTAGCAGATAGTAGTTTACGCATTTTTTTCACCTCCTACAAGACTGACATAGTAACTTTCCAGACTTTCATCGCGCTCCTGCATTGAAATCACTTCGCAATTTTCTTTTGTCAATGCGGCAGTTAACTGGGATATATTAACTTTCGCATACACATCAGCAGTTTTGCCTGTGATAATCTTATAATCAATTTTCATTCCATCAAGCACACGGGCAAGTGCTTTTGTATTGCTTACTTCCATACGGACACACTTTTTGCAGTCGGCAGCTAATTCGTCTGCACTCATTTCCTTCACAATGCGTCCGTTATCAATAAAGCCGTAATATGTTGCCAGTTTAGAAAGTTCATCAAGGATATGGCTGGAAATCAAAACTGTAATTTGCTGTTCCCGATTGAGTTTTAATATCAGTTCTCGAATATCAATAATTCCTTGCGGATCAAGACCATTTACAGGTTCGTCCAAGACTAAAAAATCCGGGTTACCTACAAGGGCTATTGCAATCCCCAATCTTTGACGCATACCGAGAGAAAAGTTTTTCGCTTTCTTTTTTCCCGTATTGCCAAGACCAACCAACTTCAAAATTTCAGTCAATCCATCAAACGATGGCAGTCCCAATATGCGATACTGCTGTTTGAGATTATCCTCTGCTGTCATATCCAGATAGATAGACGGTGTTTCAACAACCGCACCTATTCTTCTGCGCGATTTCATAATATCCTTTTCGGTGTTTTTTCTGCCATATAAAACATATTCGCCCGAATCCGGCTCCTGCAGACCGCAGATTAACCGAATAAGAGTTGTTTTGCCGGCACCATTTTTCCCGACAAAACCATAGATCGCCCCTTTTGTAACGTGCATAGAAAGACCGTTTAACGCTTTGAATGTACCATATTGCTTACACAAAGCATTGGTCGTCAGAACATAGTCCATATATAAGCCTCCTTTTTCGCATGAAATATCACATGTTCGATGTTGATATTCTAATGCGAAACAGTCATGAAAGCAGTTAAGAAAAAGTCAAGATTTAGTCAAGATTTCACTCTGCCTTAATTTGAAACCAATTCCCCAAACCGCCTCAATATATTCTTTACCGCCCACATCCCGCAATTTCTTTCGCAGATTGCTGATATGCGTTTTCAGTGAATTATCCGTACAGTCGGGAGTGTCCTCACTGATACGGTCAAGTAATAATGATTTCGTTATGACTTGTGACGGATTCTGCATAAGTATTTTCAAAATAGCATATTCCGTTCTTGTGAGTTTTACAGCTTTTCCTCCGGCAGAAACTTCTTGTGTATTTGTATCAAGACACAAATTATCAAAGGATAATACGTTCTTTGCCGGCGTATATGGATTACGAAGTGCAACGGCAATTCTTGCAAGCAATTCTTTTGTTTCAAATGGTTTTGTAATATAATCTACAGCACCGCCGAGCAATAAATCAACCTTATTATCAATATCTACTTTTGCACTAACAATAATAACGGGTATTTCTTTTATTTTTGGCAGGACTTCTTCCCCCGATAGCCCGGGAAGCATTAAGTCAAGCAAAACAAGGTTCGGATTTGATGTTGAAAGCAGTAGCAATGCTTCTGTTCCAGAATATGCTCGCAATACCTTGTAGCCTTCTTTTGAAAGAACCTCATCAAGCATATTACCAATGTGAATATCGTCGTCAATTATCAAAATATTTTTCACTTTCATTTACCTCGCATTTCTTCCGATCTGGCATCTTCCGGACAAGATATATTCCATGCTGCCCCCACTCTTTTGCATTGCAATACAAGCATAATTATATATGGATAGACGAATAAAAGCAAATGCCGGAGAAGTCAGGCGGAAAACAAAGAAACGGCGTAGCCCGAAAGCTATGCCGTTCCCGAAAACAATCCTATGCTCTTTTATGAGTGCCGCCCCTTATGAGCTGCTGTTTCTCTTATAGTACTTATGATACGTTCTGCATATGCAGATTATTCGATAGTGATATACTTCGGCTGTTCTTCGATTGCCTTTGGTACTTCTTTCGGAATATACAGGTAAAGGATGCCGTCTTTGAAAGAAGCCTTAATGTCTTCCTGAGTCAGCTGTTCGCCAACATAGAATCTGCGGTTGCAGGAACCGGTGTAGCGCTCCTTGCGGATGCAGTTGCCTTTCTGGTCCTTCTCTTCCTGTGTCTCCTCGTGTGTTGCTGTGATTGTGAGATAACCATCCTTTAAATCAGCTTTGATATCTTCCTTCTGATATCCTGGAAGTTCCATCTCTACGAGATAATTCTCGTCTTTCTCGTGAATATCAGTCTTCATGATCTGTGATGCTGAGTTATCAAAAGGCCTTTCGAAGAATGGGTCCTTGAAAAAATCATTAAAAAAACTTCTGTTTGATAATAACATAGTCCATACCTCCTAAATTCAATCTGTTATCTTTGTTCTATATGTAATATAGCACATATTATTAGCACTGTCAACAGGTGAGTGCTAAAAAATATAATTTTCAATCAGATTTTCGTAGGAATCTCGTTTCCGTATTAGTTTTGATGTACCGGATGATGTGATCAGGACTTCTGCAGGACGCAGCCGGCCGTTATAATTGGAACTCATGACATATCCGTATGCCCCGGCGTTTTTGACGGCTAAAATATCCCCTTTCTTTATAGAAGGCATCGATCGGTCTTTTGCCAGAATATCTCCGCTTTCACAGATGTTTCCTACAATCGTAACCGGCTTTCTATCAACGGTATCTTCGATAAGAGTGCCGTTTCTATACAGGTCAATCTCGTGATAGGAGTCATACAGTATGGGCCTCATCAGTGCGTTGAATCCGATATCTGTACCGATATAGGTTGCGTGATTTTCCTTGACTGCATGAACCCGGCCCAGTAAACACCCACACTCGGCAGCGATATATCTTCCGGGTTCGATCCGGTAATACAGCTCTTTGCCATAACGCAGATTAAATTCCCGAATGTGTTTTAACAAGGAGTGCCCCAATTCGTCCAATGGCAGGCGGTGCCGGTCAGTGCTTTTGTTATACGGCACCCCAAATCCCCCTCCAAAATCTATAAAATCTAAATCGTGAAAGTTTAACGAGAATTCGAAGAGTGAATCAATACTTTTCAGGTACTCATCACACTCTAAGAAAAGCGAGCCAATATGCTGGTTAATTCCGGTTACCTTTAAGTTATATTTTTTACAGATATCCTCGATTTCATCCAGCATGTCCGGATTGATTCCGAATTTTGTGGACTTACCGCCTGTCACCACTTTTGCATGGTGCCCCGCACCAATCCCCGGATTGATACGAAGCGCCACTTCCGAGCCGGGAGCTAATTGTCCATACTGCTCCAGCTGTGATAAGGAATCGACGCTGATCTTAATGCCCTTATCGATGGCGAACTTCATTTCGTCCTCAGACACATTATTACAGATAAAGAAAATCTCATCTGGTTTGAATCCTGCTGACATGGCTATATAAATCTCACCGGGAGACATGACGTCAACTTCAACAGATTCTTCACGCAGCAGTTTTAGAAGCGCCGGATTAGAGTTTGCTTTCATAGAATAATCCACAATGAATTTATCGTAGTTTACCAAACGCTTCATTTCCTTCACTCGTTCTCTTAAAATTGTTTCATTATATACATACAATAGCGTACCATATTTTTGAGCCAGCTGTTCGGGATTTTCTATTCCCCAGAAATGATTCGAATTTTCCATATACATACCTCACTTTTTAATATAATCGTTACTGGAACTTATTGACTTATTATATAGAATGCTCTACGATAAGTAAAATAGATTATATAGATCATATCAATTCGAAAAATCGATAATAGAGGGGGTACGAATGAATATTGAAATCCTGGAGACATTTGTTTCTTTGTGCCAGCTGAAAAATTTTACTAAGACGTCCGAAAGCTTATTTATTGCACAGTCGACGGTTACGAATCGGATTATGGAGCTGGAAAAGGAGCTTGGGCATTCGCTGTTCATAAGGAACAATAAGGGACTTATGATCACAGAAGCAGGTAAAGTCTACTATGAATATGCAGTAAAGATGCTTGAACTAAATAAAGCAGCAGTCGCATGCCTGAATGAAAACGGATTTTCCAGGAAAATGATACATATAGGGACAACAAATACCATTTATGAATGCCATCTGAAAGAAAAGCTGATTCGCTTGGCCGCAGATGCCCCGGATACAGCGTTAAAAATAGTGATCGGACATTCCCAGGAATTATTGGAGAAATTACAGATGGATCAGCTGGACTATGTGTATACATACATCCCATTGAAAAGAAAATCCTTTACCTGCAGATGTTTTTCGGTCGATGAACTGGTTCTGGTCTGTCATTATGAGAACAGGGACTATGAGAAAGGAATCTATAAGAGTCAGCTTCCGGCGCTGAAATATTTATACTGTGACTTTGCGCTGCAGGGGGTGGGGATATTCGTGAGACAATTGTTTCCGCAGTATTATCAGTTCGCATTCGAAATAGATAACAGTACGAAATTACTGGATTATATTCTAAATGGGGCAGGGTATTCATTTTTGCCACTAAGTCTTGTGGAAAATTTCATTGCACAGCAAAAGATCAGAGTGATACCTCTGCTTGACTTTGAATCTCCTAAAATTAATAACTATTTTGTCTCAAAAAATGAAAAGGATCCTCTCTGCTGATTCAGCATGACAGGCTCTTTGTTACAGGAGCCTTGCTGATCCGGAAGGATCCAGTCAATCTAAAAATATCCAAGAAATTCACGTGCTGCTTTGGAAAGTGGGATCTGTTCGTTATAGGCAATCACGAGCTCCCTTGGCGGAAGTTCTTCTAATGTCTCTACGATGAACAGATCATCCCGTGTGTTTTCAAGGCAGTAATCGGGGATAAATGCGATCCCCAGGCCGATGCGTGCCAGGTCGATCAACAAATCGTTGCTTGTAAGTTCGATCTCCGGGACCAGATCAAGCTGGTGCTGCTGGAACAGTCTGTGCAGGAATTCACTCGTGGTACTGTGGCGGTCCAGCATCAGGATCGGATATTTGGAAAGCTGCTGATAAGTCAGCTTTTTCCCGTGAAGGTCCTGAAAGGAGCTGTTCGCGATGAAGACGTCACGGAAGGTTTTAATTTTCTTGATCGAGGAGACATTACTTAAATAATTGTTCGGATAGTTGACGACTACCAGGTCTACTTGCCCGGTTTCTAAAAGCTCCACACATTTAATGGAGGTCTGGTTGATCACTTTAATATGGGCGCTGGGAAACTCTTTATGAAATCTTTCCAGGTAGGGCACCAGAAAATAGCGGCAGATGGTATCACTGGCCCCAATACGGATCTGGCCTCCGGTAGAAGCAGCGTCTAAAAGCTGGGCCTCCCCGCGCTGGATCAGGTGCATGGCCGGTTCGATGTGGCGGAGCAAAATCTCCCCTTCTGGTGTGAGCTGCACCTTCTTTGTACTTCTGATGAACAGGGTCTGGTCCAGCTTTCTCTCCAGAGTCTTGATGGATTGGCTCACGGCAGACTGGGATATAAAAAGCTGCTTAGACGCTTCTGAGAAGCTTAAGGTTGATGCTACGTGATAAAATACCTTGTACAGTTCATAGTTGATGTCCATTATTAGACCTCCTAATAAGTGTTATGTGTATTATAAGTCAAATTGAGATGAATTACAATCCGAATTATGATAAAATATAAGAATTAGCATACCAGGGATTACAGCAGCAATGCTATGCATGATGATTGGAGAGATGAAAATGAAGAAGTTACACTGGTTGTTGGGAGTGGCAGCGTCTATCGCGGTGATCATAATCCTACTGATGTCCAGCTTTCAGGCGGCGATGTACGCAGATTTTGGTTTCTATGAGAAGGAATATGAAAAGTATCAGGTTCTGCCGGAATTAGATATGAAGATGGAAGATGTGATGTACGTGACCCATGAGATGATGGACTATCTGAAAGGGGACAGGGAGAACCTGGATGTCTTTACTACGGTAGAGGGAAAAAAGCAGGACTTCTTTAATGAGCAGGATAAGCTCCACATGGCAGACGTGCAGGGATTGTTTATTGGAGGTCTGCGTCTTCGGATGGGAAGCCTGATCGTGCTTATGCTCTGTCTGGCAGCGCTTCTTCTTATGAAAGCTGACTGGAAGTATATACTTCCCCGGGCATTCCAGATCGCTGTGGGGGCATCGGGTGTCATATGTGCGGTTTTAGCTTTTCTGGTTTCACGGGATTTTGACGCTGTATTCACAAAATTTCATGAGATTTTCTTTTCCAATGACCTGTGGTTATTTGACCCGGCAGAGGACTATATGATTCGGATGCTTCCGGAAGGACTGTTTTTTGATATGGTGATAAGAATCGGGATTCTTTTTATTGGTGGGCTTGTAATTCTGCTGATCGGAAGTGCCGTCTGGCGGAGAAAGACAAGAACATCTAAGAGAAATGCAAACTAGCGTGATGGTACAGGTGCACAGAGAGGAACAGCAATGCATTAGCAATTCTAATGAATTAGTTTAAGTATATTAATTGTACTTATCAGAAAAAGTGTGATAATATGAGAGAGAAGTTAAGAGTCTGCCTGTTCATTTTCCGGGGAAAAAGAAGGAGGATGGATACGGCGGGGCGGGTGCCATGGTGCGGCCGCCAGAGGCGCAAAAAGTGCAGACCAATGGCTTTGTTTTAGGAGAAGATCAGAGCGCAGGAAGCTGCGACAGAATAAAATGCAAAGGAGATTCTATAATGAGCAATGTAAAACGTGTGTATGTGGAGAAGAAGCCGGAGTTTGCCGTGCAGGCAAAGGAACTGCGTCACGAGATCAAGCATTACCTGGGAATCAGTACGGTGACAGGAGTACGTGTCCTGATCCGTTACGATGTGGAGAATATTTCCGAGGAGACCTTCGCAAAAGCATGCAACGGTATTTTTGCTGAGCCGCCGGTCGATGTTTTGTATCATGAGACATTTCCGATGGAAGAGGGCAGCCATGTATTTTCTGTGGAATATCTTCCGGGACAGTTTGACCAGAGGGCTGATTCAGCAGAGCAGTGCGTGCAGTTCATCAAGGAAGATGAAAAGCCGGTGATCAAGACTGCAACAACCTATGTAATAGAAGGAACAGTGACAGAAGAGGCGTTTGCAGCGATCAAGAATCACTGCATCAACCCGGTGGATTCCAGAGAGACAGGGATGGACAAGCCGGAGACTTTGGTGACCGTTTTCGAGGAGCCGGAGGATGTCAAGGTATTTGACGGATTTCAGGCCATGCCGGAGGCAGAGTTAAAGGAGCTGTATGATTCTCTCGGACTCGCTATGACATTCAAGGATTTCCAGCATATCCAGAATTATTATAACGGGGAAGAACACAGAGATCCGACGATGACAGAGATCAGGGTATTGGATACTTACTGGTCAGATCACTGCCGCCATACTACATTCTCAACGGAGTTAAAGGATGTTACTTTCGGCGAGGGAGACTATAAGGAACCGATCGTTGACACATATAAGCAGTACTTAAAAGATCACAGCGAAATCTTTGCAGGCAGGGAGGACAAGTTTGTCTGCCTGATGGACCTGGCGCTGATGGCGATGCGTAAACTGAAAAAAGAAGGAAAGCTTGCAGATCAGGAAGAATCAGAGGAGATCAATGCATGCAGTATCGTTGTGCCGATTAAAGTAGACGGAGTGGAAGAGGAGTGGCTCATCAACTTCAAGAATGAGACCCACAACCATCCGACCGAGATCGAACCGTTTGGAGGCGCTGCGACCTGCCTGGGCGGTGCGATCCGTGACCCGCTGTCAGGGCGTACCTATGTATACCAGGCAATGCGTGTGACCGGAGCGGCTGATCCGACCGTGTCTGTGCAGGATACCTTGAAAGGAAAGCTGCCTCAGAAGAAGCTGGTCCGCGGCGCAGCCAAAGGCTACAGCTCCTATGGAAACCAGATCGGTCTGGCAACAGGCGCAGTAAAGGAGATCTATCATCCGGATTATGTGGCAAAGCGTATGGAGATCGGTGCCGTACTAGGTGCAGCACCACGCCGTGCAGTGATCCGGGAGACTTCTGATCCGGGAGATATCATCATTTTATTAGGCGGACGTACAGGACGTGACGGCTGCGGCGGAGCGACCGGTTCTTCCAAGGTGCACACAGAAGAGTCTATCGAGACCTGCGGTGCAGAGGTTCAGAAGGGAAATCCTCCGACAGAGCGTAAGATCCAGCGTCTGTTCAGAAGAGAAGAAGTAAGTAAGCTGATCAAGAAATGTAATGACTTTGGTGCAGGCGGTGTCTCCGTAGCGATCGGTGAGCTTGCGGACGGACTGAGAGTTGACCTGGACAAGGTTCCGAAAAAATATGCCGGACTGGATGGGACGGAGATCGCGATCTCAGAGTCTCAGGAGCGAATGGCTGTTGTAGTAGATCCAAAAGACGTATCGCAGTTCCTTGCATTTGCAAAGGAAGAGAACTTAGAAGCCGTGGAGGTTGCTGTGGTAACAGAGTCTCCTAGACTGGTGCTTGTCTGGAGAGGCAGAGAGATCGTAAATATTTCCCGTGCATTTTTGGATACCAACGGTGCACACCAGGAGACAACGGTAGAAGTAGAGATTCCGGGAAAAGAAGGCAGTCTTTTTGTCAAAGAAGAAGTGGCAGATGTCAAAGAGAAATGGCTTGATGTATTAAAGGATCTGAATGTATGCTCACAGAAGGGACTCGTGGAGATGTTTGACGGTTCCATCGGGGCAGGTTCTGTGTTCATGCCTCATGGCGGGAAATATCAGATGACAGAAACACAGACCATGGTTGCCAAGGTCCCGGTACTGAACGGAAAGACAGACAGCGTATCCATGATGAGCTATGGCTTCGACCCATATTTGTCAAGCTGGAGCCCGTACCACGGTGCAATCTATGCAGTGGTAGAATCTGTAGCTAAGATCGTTGCATCAGGCGGGGATTACAGAAAGATCCGTTTCACTTTCCAGGAATATTTCCGCAGGATGACAGAAGATCCAAAGAGATGGAGCCAGCCGTTTGCGGCACTTCTTGGTGCTTACAACGCACAGCTTGGATTTGGACTGCCGTCAATCGGTGGAAAAGACAGTATGTCAGGAACCTTCCAGGACATCGATGTACCGCCGACACTGGTTTCCTTTGCGGTTGATATGGCAACGGAAAGTGAGATCATCACTCCGGAATTCAAGAAGGCCGGCAATAAGATCGTCTGGA